>NZ_JBHVVI010000203.1:0-9952 GCF_042883685.1 Kitasatospora sp. NPDC058190 | reverse complement strand
GTGCGGCCCTGGCCGCCGGTCGCGTGCAGCAGGCCCCGCAGTTCCTCGGACAGCACCGGGTAGCCGCCGGCCCACTTGCCGGTGGTCGGGATGGTACGCGACCACAGGTCCCGACCGGTCTGGCTCGGGGAGCCCATCAGCACCGCGTCGTCCCAGTGCCGGCGCAGCGCCTGCCACAGCAGCCGGAAGGCGTCCCGGCAGGTCACGACGTCGGCGCCGTCCGGGTCGAACCACTCCCCCATGGAGCGGATCTCGGTGGTGCCGCTGTCCGGCGCGCTCGCGGGGGCGTAGCGGCCGACCGGCTGGCGCTGGTGGACGAAGTGGCCGGCCAGCTTGTCCCGGCCGGAGCCGACGGCGGTCGTCCACCGCTCGGACGGGGTGTTCAGCCAGGCCGCCACGGCGTCCTTGAGCGTGCTGTAGCGCTCGGCGCCGTCGTGCCAGGGGGCGCCGGCGGTGATGTAGACCCGCTCCGTGCCGGGCGCGGCGTGCAGGACCGCGTCCAGGATCTCCCCGGGAGTGCGGGCGCCGAGGTCGAGCCGAACCGTCTGGTCGCGCACGGCCAGCACACCGGCCGCCGCGTCCAGGAACACCGTGCTGCGCGCCTGCTGAGTGAAGTTCGGGCGCTTGGAGACCAAGCCCGTGGTGACGGCCTCGAACCGCGCACCGGCCGAGCCCTCCGGAAGGGTGGGCAGCTCACGCGGACCGGCCTCGACCACCGGACGCGGCAAGGCAGCGACCGGAGCGGCCGGGACGACCGGCGCAGCGGCGGGGGCGGGCTGCTCGGCGACGGCCTGGCCCTCGACCTCGGTCGGCACCTCGGTGACCGGGGCGGCCGGGGCCGGCTGCTCGAGTACGGGTGCCCGGCGGGGCACCCGGGTCTGCCCTTCGGGCCCTGGCGTGCCGGGCGTCGAACGCGTATGCAGGAAGGGTCGCTGTTCCACCGCGGGAAGAGGCCCCCCTTGCATGCCCCCTTGCACGCCCGAGAGAACACCAGGGCCCAGGCCTCCGGACGCACCGGTACGCCGGTCCGCACGCCGCGCACCGGCGGCCGGGGGCCGGGGCCGGACCTGATGGCGCTGCAGGCGACCGCCGGGAACCGAGCCGTCGTCCAGATGCTCCGTCAGGCGGCGGGCCCGGCCGGGCGGGCCGACGCGGCGGTGCAGCGCTCGGCCGTCCACGACGTCCTGAGCACGCCCGGCCGGCCGCTGGAGGCCGCCGTCCGGTCCGAGATGGAGGGCCGGATGGGCGCCGACTTCTCCGCCGTGCGCGTCCACGACGACAGCGCCGCCCAGGCCTCCGCCGCCGAGGTCGGCGCCCGCGCCTACACCTCCGGGAACCACGTCGTCATCGGGGCGGGCGGCGGCGACCGGCACACCCTGGCCCACGAGCTCACCCACGTCCTCCAGCAGCGCCGGGGCCCTGTCGCGGGTGCCGACAACGGCTCCGGGCTCAAGGTCTCCGACCCGTCCGACCGCTTCGAGCGTGAGGCCGAGGCCAACGCCGTCCGGGTGATGCGCAAGCCGGTGGCGGGGCCCACCACGGCCGACCGGGCCGGCGGGGAAGCAGCCGGGCAGCACGAGGACGAGCACTGCGCCGACCACGGCGCCGGCCCCCTGGCCGAGGAGCCCGTCCTGCAACGGGCGGCCGCCTTCCAGCCGTTCACGGGCATGACGGCCGGCAACACGCAGATCGGCGGCATCCAGACCGACGTGCTGGGCGCCGTCGGCCTCGTCTACCCGAACGGCGGCACCCTCGGCAACTGGGTCCACCTGGAGCGGATGCTCAGCAACACCGGGGGCGGATCGTCGCCCGGCGAGCCCGCGGACATCACCGCCATCAGGACCGTCGACAGCGGCCTGGTGCGCGCCAACGGCCAGCAGAACGCCGCCACCGCGATGCACGCGATCAACGGCGACTTCACCGCCGGCGCCAACGACACCGCCACGAACATCTTCATGGGCTCGGCCAAGTCCAACACCCAGGAGCACTTCAACAAGGTCGAACGGCCCATCCGGGCCTCGATGCAGAGCGGCACCCACGGACTCGCCGCGAACTACGAGCAGTGGATCGCCGCCAACCAGCCGATCGACCTCGGCGACGGCAAGATCGGCTTCGCGGCCCCGGGGCAGACCGTCCAGGGCACCCAGTCGAGCGCGACGGCCCTGGCGCCCTACCAGCAGTCGCACCCGACCGTCACCCACGTCATGGACCCGGCCGCGCCCCTCACGAACCCCAACGCCAGGTGGCCCAAGATGATCCACTACCGGGTGACGCCGCACTACACGTACAGCAACGATCCGGCACAGTGGCCCCAGTTCCTGAAGGACAACCTCGCGGCGGCCCAGAAGCTCGTGGACGACGAGAAGCTCAAGCCGCTGAACGAGCAGGACCAGCCGGCACTGGCCAACGAGATCGCGGCCATCGACCTCCTGAAGCTGCGCGCGCATCAGCTATTCCCCGCGACGTACACCTGTGAGGCCGACTACTACCTCGCCTCCTACAACCCGCAGGCGCCCTGGTACCACGGCCACGACCTGGACACGTACGACGCGGAGGTCTGAGCTTGTTCTTTAACCTCTACCTGTGGTCGGTCTATGGCTGATGACGGCCCCACCGGCAACTCGACCGCTTTACGATCACAACATGATCAAAGGAGTGATGTTCGACTTCTCCGGCACACTGCTGCGCATCGAGTCGACCACAGAGTGGCTCGGTGCGGTTCTGACGGCGGCTGGCATCCGTCCGGCCGACGACGGGTTCACCGACTTGGTACGGCGGCTGACGGAGTACGGAGCGCTTCCAGGTGGACCGGCACCGCGGCACGTGCCTACGCACCTCGAAACACTCTGGCGCGAGCGGGACCTGAGTGCCGACCAGCACCGCGCTGCCTACACCGCATTGGCTCGGGAAGCCGGGCTACCAGTACCGGAGTTGGCGCAGGCGCTATACGACCGCCACATGATGCCCGCCGCATGGCAGCCCTACCCAGACGCCGAATCGACGCTGCGTGAACTGTGTGGACGGGGGCTCCCGGTGGCAGTGGTGAGCAACATCGGGTGGGACCTTCGGCCGATCTTCCGAGTGCACGGACTGGACGAGCTGGTCCACACCTACGTGCTCTCCTTCGAGCTGGGTGTACAGAAGCCCGACCCAGCGATCTTCAGGGTCGCGTGCGACCAGCTCGGCCTGTCACCCGCCGATGTGCTGATGGTCGGCGACGACCGCATCGCGGACGGCGGCGCGCAGGTCCTGGGCTGCCCGGTGCACTTCGTTGACCACCTGCCGGTCGATCAGCGCCCGGGCGGACTGGCACCGGTCCTGGCCCTGCTCGGGTCCTCCTAGCCGACGGCACCGGAGAGCTCGACGATCAAGGGCTGCGGGATTTCACATTCTCCGGACAGCGGAGCGGCCTTGGGGTGATCATGTGCGCTGTCGAGACGCTGGTGATCAAACCAAGGCCGTGAAGGTGAGTCTGCTGGACGATGCTGCCCGCTTCGAGTCCCTGTCTGCATTGTCGGGGTTCCGGGCCGACTTCTACGACTGCCTGACCGCCCGGGCGGACGCGCTGTTCGAGCTGACCGACGCGTTGCTTTGTGCCGATGGACCGATGAAGTCACTGGTCGACCTGACGCTGACCGCCGAGCACCGACGCGGTCACGGCGCACTCTACGACGGGCTGAACTGCGGCCGGATCGAGGCCGACCGGCTGCGTGCCGAGCTGGCCAGGCTGCCTCTGCCAAGGACCGACGACGGGCGGATCGTGCTCGCGGTGGATGTCAGCCCCTGGCTGCGGTCCGACGCATCCACGAGCGCGGACCGGTTGTTCTGCCACGTCTACGGACGCGCGAAAAGCGTCTCGCAGTTCATCCCCGGCTTTCCCTACTCCTTCGTTGCCGCGCTGGAGTCCGGACGGACATCCTGGACAGGAATCTTGGACGCGGTCCGGCTCGGACCTGAGGATGACGCCACCGCCGTGACCGCCCACCAGCTCCGCTCCGTGGTCGAGCGGCTGATCGCAGCCGGGCACTGGCGAGACGGTGACCCGGACATCCTGATCGTGATGGACGCCGGCTACGACGTCACCCGGCTGGCGTTCGTGCTGGCGGACCTGCCCGTCGAGGTGCTCGGCCGGATCCGCTCGGACCGGGTGCTACGGCTGCCGAAGCCGCCCCGGGCGCCGGGCACCAACGGCCGACCGCCTAAGCACGGGCCCGAGTTCGCCCTGGCCAAGCCCCCCACCTGGCCTGAACCGCAGCACACCACGACGACCGAGACCACCCGCTACGGCACCGCCACGGCCCGCAGCTGGGACCGGCTCCACCCCCGGCTGACCCACCGCACCTGCTGGCTCGACCACGACGGCGAACTTCCGGTCATCGATGGCACGTTGGTCCGTCTGGAGGTCGACCACCTGCCCGGGGACCGCAACCCCGACCCGGTGTGGCTGTGGTCCTCGGCCACTGGCGCCACCGCAGCCGACGTGGACCGCTGGTGGCGGTCTTACCTGCGCAGATTCGATCTCGAACACACCTTCCGACTCTTCAAGCAGACCCTCGGCTGGACCCGACCGAAGATCCGTACTCCTGAGGCGGCGGACCGCTGGACATGGATCGTCATCGCCGCACACACTCAGCTCCGCCTCGCGCGTCCACTCGCTGAGGACCTGCGCCGCCCGTGGGAGAAGCCTGCTGCCCCAGGGAGGCTGACCCCCGCCCGCGTCCGCCGCGGGTTTAGGAACCTCCGCGCCGCCACGCTCCATCCCGCCAGGGCGCCGAAACCCGGCAAGCCCGGCCCCGGACGGCCCCCAGGCTCGAAGAACCGTCGACCCGCGCCCCGCTACGACGTGGGTAAGACCGTGAAGCGCGACCTCACCATGGCCGAGCATCAAGATCGGAAAGGTTAAAGAACAAGCTGAGAGCCTGATCACTAACCAGGCGGACCGCTGGATCGGGTGATCATTGTGGGACGAAGGCATAGAAGAAGGACCTCCTGGTAGCTCGAGAGGTGTCAACGCAACTCAATCGCCAGAAGGTCCTGTGCCGCAGTTCTACCGCGAGTCCCGCACTGGCTTCAACTTCCCTGCCTCAGCGTGTCGTTGTGCCGCTCACCTGTACGGATCCGCACACGAGTACACCGACCGTCGGCCGGTGTACTCCAGCGACATGACCGATGCGGAGTGGGAGGTCACACTCGCCGCGCTGCCCACGCCACCGTGGCTGGAGGGCCGCGGCGGCCGCCCGGCCCGGTACTGCGAACGCCAGCTCATCGACGCGGTCCGCTACGTCGACGACAGCGGCTGCAAGTGGCGCCAGCTCCCGGCCGACTTCCCGCCCCGCTCCGCCGTCTACGCCTACTTCCAGCGCACCGCCGAGAACGGCGCCCTGGCCGAGTACCACGACCGGCTCCGGGCCCGAGTACGCGAGAGCGAGGGCCGCGCCGCCGAGCCCACCGCAGCGATCATCGACTCCCAGTCCGTCCCCGCCGCCGAGACCGTCGCGGCAGGCCACCGCGGCTATGACGCAGGAAAGAACATCGACGGCCGCAAACGCCACATCGCCGTCGACACCCTCGGCCTGCTCCTGGCCTGCCTGGTCACCCCCGCCTGCGTCCCCGACCGCGACGCCGCCGAACCACTGCTCGAGTTCCTGCACGACCAGCACGAAACACATCAGCCTCGTGTGGGCCGACGGCGGCTACACCGGCCTGCTCGTCGACTGGGCCCTTACCGCGCTCGCGCTGACCGTCGCTGTCGTCAAACGCGCCGACGACACCAGCGGCTTCACCGTCCTGCCCCGCCGCTGGGTCGTCGAGCGCACTCTGTGCGCCACGAGGCGCTCTGTTTGTATCCCCGGCTCAGCCGGGAGGAACTCGGAAGGAGGTTCCTGGGCCGAATGACTCACCTGGATCCGAAAGGTGAAGGGGACAAGAGCATGTCAGGAAACCGGTGACCGGGTCCAGTTGTCAGGGACGGTGTGCCGGGCGGCCCGCGCGATATGGCGAAGACTGGATTGTTTGAAGCCCAATCTCCAGAAGATGCAAGTTCCCATCCGTCGGAAAGACAGCTGCAACCGACGCCGACCCTGCACTGGTTTCGTTTGTGTCAACTGGTGCAACTTCCGGGGCTCGGAGCGATGTCCAGCGAGGACATTCAAGGAGATGAGTGGGACGCCTGTGTCGCGCTAGAACGTACAGACAGAGACGAACGTGGGATCGCCTACGGGACGCGAGTCCTATGGCGACGGAGGCCCCGTAGTAGTCGCCGGAGTAACGCCCGGCCGGGGAGGGCGGGAAAGCCGTCCGCAGGGCGAAGGGGGCCAGGTGATTCGGACACCCGGATATGGGGAGGTATGCGAAATGCAGAGTGCCGCAACGGTGCTGGGTGTCCTGCGTGAGCGCGGCAGGCGTCGTCTGCCGTGCGATGAACTGTATCGACAGTTGTTCAACCCGCAGTTGTATCTGCTGGCCTATGGTCGCATCTACGCCAACCACGGCGCGATGACGCCCGGGGTCACGCCGGAAACCGTGGACGGCATGTCCCAGCGGAAGATCGGCCGGATCATCGAGGCGATGCGCCACGAGCGCTACCGCTTCCGGCCGGTCAGGCGCGTGCACATCCCGAAGAAGAACGGGAGCACGCGCCCTCTTGGGCTGCCGACCTGGTCGGACAAGCTCGTCGGCGAGGTAGTCCGCCTGCTCTTAGAGGCGTACTACGAGCCGACGTTCTCCGACCGATCGCATGGATTCCGTCCCCGAAGGGGCTGCCACACCGCGTTGCGGGAGGTGGCCCACACCTGGACCGGGACATCCTGGTTCATCGAAGGGGACATCGCCGACTGCTTCGGCAGCTTGGACCACCAGGTCCTGCTGTCGATCCTCGGCGAGAAGATCCATGACCAGCGGTTCCTGCGGCTGGTGCGCAACATGCTCACAGCCGGATACCTGGAGGACTGGAAATGGGGTGCCACGCTCTCCGGAGCCCCGCAAGGCGGAGTGGCTTCCCCGATCCTGTCCAACATATATCTGCATCGGTTGGACGAGTTCGTCGAGAGGGTTCTGATCCCGGAGTACACCCGTGGAGAGCGCCGGGTTCGCAACCCGGCATATTTGGAGTTGCAGAATCTGCTGGCGAAAGCCCGCCGGCGCGGCGACCGGGCCCAGGCCCGGACGCTGCGTCAGCGGATGGTGAGCCTGCCGAGCGCGGATCCCAACGATCCGTCATATCGCAGGCTTCGCTATGTCCGCTACGCAGACGACCACCTCCTCGGATTCACCGGACCGAAGACCGAGGCCGAGCAGATCAAGCATCGCCTGGCAGAATTCCTGCGTGACGAACTCAAGCTGGAACTCTCCCGGGAGAAGACGCTGATCACCCACGCCCGAACCCGGGCGGCGAGGTTTCTCGGCTACGAGATCACGACCCAGCACAACGACACGAAGAAGACCGGCCGCTACCGCAGGGTCAACGGCCAGATCGCCCTTCGTGTCCCCCGGGACGTGATCAAGGCCAAGTGCGAGCCCTACCTGGTTCGCGGCAAGCCCGCGAAGCGAACGGAACTGACCAACGGCAGCGATCACGCGATCGTCGCCACGTTCGGGGCCGTCTACCGGGGCATCGTCCAGTACTACCTGCTCGCCGGAGACGTCTTCCGGCTGCACCGGCTGCAATGGGTCATGGAGACATCCATGCTCAAGACCCTTGCGGGCAAGCACCGTTCGACCGTGACGAAGATGGCCGCCAAGCACAAGGCCAGGATCGACACACCCAACGGGCCCCGAATCTGCTTCGAGGCCCGCATCGAGCGGGAGAACAGGAAGCCGCTGGTGGCGCGGTTCGGTGGAATCCCACTCCAGCAGCAGCGGTCGGCGAAGGTCGTCGACCGTCGGCCTGTCTGGGTGGACTACCCGCAGAAGGAGCTGATCACCCGGCTCCTGGCGGACACCTGCGAGGTATGCGGGGCCACCGGTGATGTCCAGGTGCATCACGTCCGGGCCCTTGCCGATCTCGCTCGTGCCGGATGGCCGCCGTCCGACTGGGCGCGCGTCATGCTCGACCGGCGGCGCAAGACCCTCGTGGCCTGCGAAGCCTGCCATGACCGCATCCACGAAGCACGAACGGCCGGATCACTCACGTTGTGATCACTGGAGAGCCGGATGACCAGGAAACTGTCATGTCCGGTTCGGCGGGAGGCCGCGCGGAAAAGGACCTGCCTCGGACAGGCACCTCGCCGCGCGGCCGACCCAACGTCCTGGATCTGCCGGCGCCGGCGCTGCGTGCGCGACTACGAGCGCCTGCCCGCCCACCACCTCGCCATGGTCACCTGGTCGATGACCATCCTCATGACCCGCCGCCTGGCCCGACGAGCCGCACGCCCCCGATGAACCGGCCGCTCACGCCGCCACGGCCCGCACGGACGCCGAGGCGAACCGGCCCCGATCCGCCTGCACCGCCCAGCCCCGCACGATCAGACGCTTCGCCTTCGCCCGCACACCCTCCACCACCGAAGCCGTCGCCTCCAGCCCGAGCAAGCGCGCCAGTCCACCAGCCGACAACGGCTCCGCAGACGCTTCCAACACCTGCGCCAACTCCCTATAGATCGGCGGGAGAACGACCAAGCCCATGCCCGGCTCCCGCACCGGCACAGCAACCCGGACCCCGCCGTCCGCTCCCGCACCCGCCGGACCGATCGCCACCGCACCACCCCGGTCACCAGGCTCCGAACGCAACACGTCCCGCAGCGTCTCCCGGGCGATCACCAGACGCGACAACTCCGCCTCGGCCTCCCCGAGGGCAGCGGCCAACCGGGCCGCCTCGCCCCGCAGCCGCTCGACCTCGCGCCGAGCCCTGGCCTCCCGCTCCTCCACCAGCCCCAACACCGACGGCATCAGAAACCTCCAACCACAACGAAAGAGACCAACCACCACATCTCTCCCACCCAGAACGGAAGTTCACGCCACCAAACGATCACCCGATCCAGTGGTCCGCCTGGTTAGTGATCAGGCTCTGAGAGGACGTAAGTAGGCCAAAGCGCTATCACCGGTGCTAGTGTTTTGGCCCTGGCCAGCAGGGCCAACAAAGGCCAGCCGCTGTTTCAGAGGGTGTTCTGCGAGTCTTGGGCGGTTCTCGTCGTCCTTGAAGGCAGGTTGTCCGGTTCCGGTGCTTCACAGCGGGCCGTCGGCGCGGTGTGCTGATGGATGTGGGTGAGCGTCCTGCGTACCCGAGCGACCTGTCTGATGAGGCCTGGGGCCTGATCCGGCCGGTCCTCACCGCGTGGAAGGCGAAGCATCCCTCGGTCAGCGGCCATACGGGCCGGTACGCGATGCGGGAGATCGTGAATGCGATCCTCTACCAGGCCCGCACCGGCTGCCAGTGGCGCTACCTGCCCCACGACCTGCCGCCCAAAAGCGCGGTGTACTACTACTTCGGAGCATGGCGCGACGACGGGACCGCCGAGACCATTCACGACCTGCTGCGCTGGCAGGTCCGCGAAAGCCGCAGGCGATACGAGGACCCCACCGCGGTCGTCCTGGACTCCCAGACCGTGCGGACCTCGACGAACGCCCCGAAGGACACGACCGGGCTGGATCCGGGAAAGAAGAGCCCGGGCCGCAAGCGGGGCATCGCCACCGACGTGCTCGGCCTGGTCATCGCCGCCGTCGTGGTCGCGGCGAGTGTCCACGACAACGCGATCGGCATCGCGCTGCTGGACAAAGTCGTCCGCGCCGCGCCCACCGTGACCAAGGCATGGACGGACGCCGGGTTCAAGAACGCGGTCGTCGAGCACGGCGCCCACCTCGGCATCGACGTCGAGATCGTCCAGCGTGAGCCCGGCACACGAGGGTTCACACCGGAGCCCAAACGGTGGGTGGTCGAGCAGGTGCGCCGTGAGGCGCTTGTTGATCGTGTGGAGGTGAGAGACCTGCACCAACCCGCTGTCGCAGCAGTGGGGTTGAA
>NZ_JBHVVI010000202.1:0-10212 GCF_042883685.1 Kitasatospora sp. NPDC058190 | reverse complement strand
CTTGCGCAGTCCGACCAGGGCGATCAGCGCGCCGGCCACCGCCAGGCCGGCCGCGGTGGCCATGCCCCAGCGGTCCCCGGAGAGCAGCGCGTGGGTGTCCGGGTGCGAACCGGCCAGGTGGTGCGCCCGGGAGGTGGCCACCGTGGAGATCACGGCCAGGCCGATCGCCCCGCCGATCTGCTCGCAGGTGCTCAGCAGGCCGCCGGCGGCGCCCTGGTCCTGGTCGGCGACGCCCTCGGTGGCGGCCAGGTTGATCATCACGATCGCCACCACGCCGCTGAAGTTCACCACCACGGTGCAGGCCGACACGAACGGCTGGGTGCCGCTGGTCGGCAGGGTGGCCAGCACCCCGGTGGCGGCGGCCTGGAACAGCGCGCCGATGATCAGCACCCGGGTGGCGCCGAACTTCCGGGCCAGCGGCTCGGAGGAGGCGCCGGCCGCCAGCCCCGCGACCCCGGCGGCCGCGAAGGTCAGGCCGGCGCGCAGCGGGGAGAAGTCCATCACGTCCTGCAGGAACAGGGTGACGGTGTAGACCAGCCCGAAGAACGAGCCCATCATCAGCACATTGGCCAGGTTGGCCACCACCAGCCGGCGCAGCTTCAGCAGGGCGAGCGGCAACACCGGTTCGGCGCTGCGCACTTCGACCGCGGCGAAGGCCAGTGCGCCGACCGCGGCCAGCGCCAGCGCGCCCAGCACCCGGGTGGAGGTCCAGCCCGTCACGCTGCTCTCGGAGAGCGCGAAGACCAGGGCCACCACCGAACCGGTGATCAGGACGGCGCCGGGCAGGTCCATCCGGCGCGGCCGGCGGCCGTCCCGGCCGGGGCCGAGCAGCCGGGCCGTGAGCACGGCGAGGACGGCGCCGATCGGCACGTTCATCCAGAACACCCAGGACCAGTTGAGGTACTGGGTGATGACGCCGCCGCCGACCACGCCGGAGACGAAGCCGGCGCCGAGCACCGCGCCCCAGGCGCCCATCGCCTGCTGGCGCTCCTTCTCACCGGTGAAGGTGGTGGTCAGAGTGGCCAGCGCGGCCGGGGTGACGGCGGCCGCGCACAGGCCCTGGACGGCCCGCAGGGCGACCAACTGCCCCGGCGAGCCGGCGAGTCCGGCCAGCACCGAGGCGGCGGTGAAGCCGGTGAGGCCGAGTACCAGCAGACGCCGGCGCCCGTAGAGGTCGGCGAGCCGTCCGCCGACGATCAGGAAGCCGCCGAAGGCGAGGACGTACGCGGTGACCACCCAGACCAGGTCCCCGGCGCGGAAGCCGAGGTCGCCCTGGATCGCGGGCAGTGAGACGTTCACGATGGAGAAGTCCAGCGACATCATGAATTCGCTGAGGCAGAGCAGGAGCAGGACGATCCCGTTGGCCGCCCGATGGCCGGTGGCCACGGCGACCGCCGCGGGCGACGGCGCCCCGGGAGGCGCCGTCTCCGTGGAAGTCCTGGACTCGATGATGGACACGTGCGCCTCCTGGGGTGGAAGGGGTCGTCGGTTCAGGCCGTCAGGCCGCGGCGATCTCCGCGAGACGGGCGACGGTGGCCGGGATGTCGGCGGTGACCGCGGGACCGACGTGCGGGGCGGCCTCGGCGGCGGCCGGGCCGGTGATCTCGACCCGGTGGGTGATCTTGGTGCGGCCGTCCTCCTGCGCCTCCAGGATGTGGATGAAGTGCAGGACCAGGCCGTTGACCACGGTCTCGTCGGTGAAGCGCTTGTTGGGCTCGGCCTCGATCAGGGTGAACGGGAAGCCGTCCTGGCCCTTGGGCTTCAGGTGGCCCTTGGTGCCCACCTCGAACGGGCCGTGCAGCTCGATCGCGTCCAGGCCCTGGTCCCAGCTCTCCCACTTGGTGGTGTCGCTGTAGAGGGCCCAGACCGCCTCAGGGGTGGTGTCGGCGATCACGCTGTGCTCGTACTCCCACATGAGGGGAAGTCCTTTCGTCGGTGATAAGGGATTCGCATCGATGATTCGCATCGATCCGGCAATTGTTGCCCGACAATTCTTCACCGGCTTTTGCGGCAACCCCTCGAATTCCGCTTGAGCGCCACTTGAGCGCCTTTGCCGGCGACTTCGCTATGCGGGCATATCGACTGCTCAGAGGCGGTAAGCGCGCCGACCCGCCGTCGGTATGCAGCGGCCCGCTAGGGCTTGACCGGAGCGCTGCATGGTTTTGGGGATGGTCCGCTCGAATTCCAGTGCGGAGTATGGGGGTTGTCCGGCGTCGACCGCCGAGAAATCCGAACGGCGCCATCCAGTGGAGCGAGGTCAGTTGCGATGAAACGGCGTCACCTGTTCGAGTTCGAGGATCTGTCCTGGTTCCCCGCGGTGCTGCGGAACCCGATCACCGACCTGCTGCGCGAGGCCATCGTGCTGCGCGGCGACGTCTACGCGCCGGTGGTGCCGTTGCTGGCCAAGCTGGTCCGCGAGCACGACATCTCCCGGATCGTCGACCTGTGCTCCGGCGGCTCCGGCCCCTGGACGGTGCTGAAGGGCCGGCTGGCCGAGGAGGACGCCGACGTCGAGCTGGTTCTCACCGACAAGTACCCCAACCGGGAGGCGCTGGCCGCGGCGGTCCGCACGATCGGCGACGGCCGCACCCGCTTCGAGGCGCAGTCCGTCGACGCGACGGCCGTGCCCGAACGGCTCTCCGGACTGCGCACCCTGTTCACCGGCTTCCACCACCTGCGGCCGTACCCCGCCCGCCGGGTGCTGAAGGACGCCTACCGCCGGCGCGAGGCCATCGCGGTGTTCGAGTTCACCGAGCGCCGCTGGGCGCCGATCCTGCTCACCGTCCCGCTCGGCCCGCTGCTGGTCTGGGGCTGGGCGGCCCGGCTGCGGCCGGTCAGCTACAGCCGACTGTTCTTCAGCTACCTCGTGCCGCTGGTGCCGCTCGCCTTCATGTGGGACGGCATCGCCTCCAACCTGCGCACCTACACCACTGAGGAGCTTCGAGAGATGGTGCACGACCTCGACGCGTCGGACTACTCCTGGGAGGCCGGCGTCTTGAAGCCCGAGGGCCGTGGCGGACCGCCGGTCACCTACCTGATCGGCCGGCCCGTCGGCATCGAGGGCGGGAAGGCGGCGGCCCGATGACCATCGCCCCGGAGCGGCGGGCCGCCGCCCGCCCCGCGAAGACCTGGGAGGTCGCCACCGGCGGCTCCCCGCTCGGTGTGATGCGCGGCTTCTCGAAGAACCCGATCGCCCTGCTCACCGACGTGTTCCAGCAGCACGGCGACGCCGTCAAGGTGCGCTTCCTGGCCAACCAGTACTTCTACTTCCTCTCCGACCCGGACCACATCCGGCACGTGCTGGCCACCAACTCGGCCAACTACAGCAAGGCCCCGCACCCGGCCTTCCTGCTGCTCGGCCGGGTCATGGGCAAGGGCCTGGTGACCAGCGACGGCGACCTGTGGAGCCGTCAGCGCCGGCTGATCCAGCCCGGGTTCACCAAGCAGCGGGTCGCCACCTACGGCGACATGATGACCGGCGCGACGCTGCGGATGCTGGACCGCTGGCGCGAGCGCGGCGCCCGCGGCGACGACGGCCCGGTCAACGTCGACGCCGAGATGATGCAGCTCACCCTGGACATCGTCGGCCAGACGCTGTTCAACATGGACATCATCAACGAGGCCGGCAAGGTCGGCACCGCGTTCAGCGAGGTCAGCGAGCAGTTCGCCAAGCTGCTCGGCAACCCGTTCGGCCCGCTGATGGTCAACATGCCGTTCCTGCCGCTGGTCAAGCGGTTCAACGCCAACGTCGCCGAGCTGGACGAGGTCATCCACGACATCATCGCCAGCCGCCGCGACAACCCCGTCGACACCGGCGACCTGCTCTCCCTGCTGATGGCCGTCACCGACGAGGACGGCGGCCGCGGGATGAGCGACCAGCAGCTGCGCGACGAGGTCATGACCCTGCTGCTGTCCGGCCACGAGACCACCGCCGACGCGCTGACCTGGACCTTCCACCTGCTCGCCGAGCACCCCGAGGTGCTGGAGCAGCTGGAGCACGAGGTCGACACCCAGCTGGCCGGCCGTACCGCCACCGTCGCCGACCTGCCGAGCCTGCCGTACACCAAGCAGGTGGTCCAGGAGGCGATGCGGCTCTACCCGCCGATCTACCTGCTGGCCCGCTGGGGCAACGGCCCCGACGAGGTGGGCGGCCTGCCGTTGCCGAAGGACGCCAGCATCACCATCTGCCCCTGGGTCGTGCACCGCCACCCCGACTACTGGAGCGACGCCGAGCGCTTCGACCCGGAGCGGTTCACCCCGGAGAACGTCGCCAAGCAGCACCACTACGCCTACGTCCCGTTCAGCGGCGGCCAACGCCAGTGCCTGGGCGTGCACTTCGCGCTGATGGAGGCGCAACTGCTGCTCACCACCGTGGTCCAGCAGTTCCGGCTGCGCTCCGTGCCGGGCCACCGGGTGGTCGCCGGCCCGGTGATGACCCTCCGCCCCGAGGGCGGCCTGCCGATGTACGCCGAGCCGCGCAGCGCGTCCTGACGAACTCCCCAGCCTGTGAACGTCCGATTGGAGACCCGAGCATGACCGCGCCCGTCACCACCCAGCCGTACCCGCAGAAGTACACCACCCCGTTCATCCTGTATCCGCCGGCGCTCTGGGAGAACCGCTCCGGCCAGGAGTTCCTGCCGCAGCTGGCGCTCGACCAGACCGGCCAGGACTACGTGATGTACCTGTCGATCCCGTTCTGCCGGGTGCGCTGCTACTCCTGCCCGTACTTCGTCGACCAGCTCTCCCCGCACGACCCGCGCAACAAGGAGGCGCGCTTCGTCGACGCGATCGTCGCCGACCTGGAGCGCTGGGCGTCCTACAAGCGCTTCCAGACCGGCAGCCTGCGCGCCATCTACATCGGCGGCGGCACCGGCTCGCTGCTCAAGACCGCGTACCTGAAGCGGATCCTGGACACCATCTTCGCCAACTACCCGGTGGCCAAGGAC
The DNA here is from genome assembly GCF_042883685.1 of Kitasatospora sp. NPDC058190. Taxonomy (NCBI): domain Bacteria; kingdom Bacillati; phylum Actinomycetota; class Actinomycetes; order Kitasatosporales; family Streptomycetaceae; genus Kitasatospora; species Kitasatospora sp. NPDC058190. Next base: position 5,266 of record NZ_JBHVVI010000202.1, on the reverse strand, counting down.
TACGAGCTCACCCTCGAGGGCAACGCCCGCGACTACACCCCGGACAAGCTGGACTACGTCGCGGACTCGCACATCAACCGGGTCAGCCTCGGCGTGCAGTCCTTCGACGAGAGCATCCTGCGGATCATCGGCTCCCCGCACGCCGCCCAGGAGTCCATCAAGGCCATCAACGAGCTGTCCTCGCGCGGCTTCAGCAACATCCAGATGGACATGATGTACAACCTGCCCGGCCACCGGCGGGAGACCTGGCAGCGTGACCTGGAGGTGCTGCGCGACCTCGACGTCAAGCACCTGACCACCTACCTGTACCGGATCCACCCCGGCACCCCGCAGGACAAGTTCATCAAGATGGGCAAGGTCGCCCCGCTGGTGGACAAGGAGTCGGAGTACGTCCGCAACATGTACCGCGACCTGGTCGAGGCCACCGAGAACATGGGCTTCCACAACTACATGTTCGACCACTTCTGCCGGCCGGGCTGGGAGAACGTCTACAACGAGTGGACCTTCCTGCGGAACAACGTCGAGATCCTCGGCGTCGGCCCCAGCGCCTACAGCTTCATCAACGACTACCGGGTCGGCGGCCGCAAGGACGTCGAGGGCTACATCGCCGCCGTCAACCGCGGCGAGCACTTCATCTCGGCCGTCTCCTCCCAGCTGACCCCGCGGGTCCGCAAGGAGCGGTACGTGATGAACATCCTGCAGGCCTTCGCGGTCGACCTGAAGGAGTACGAGTTCCAGTTCGGCTCCAGCTTCCTGACGGACTTCAAGCCCGAGGTCGAGCGGATCCTCAGCCGCGGCCTGGCCGAGCTCGCCGACGACAAGCTCACCCTCACCCCGCTGGGCCGCGAGTGGCACATGAACGTGATGCTCGAGTTCACCAACCCGGACTTCTGGGGCGAGACCACCGCGCTGGAGCACCCGCACTGGGCGATGAACACCCCGATGGTCGACCTGTTCGCCGGCCGCCGCGAGGACTGGCTCGGCGCCTGAGACCCGACCGTACGCACAACAGCCCAAGGAGCAAGCAGAGATGACCACCGTCAGCCCCACGGCGGGCCTCACCATCGACACCCATCCCGGGTTCGCCCACCGCACCGTGCAGACCCTCGTGATCGAGGCGCCGCTGGACGCCGTCTACGGGGCGCTGTTCGAGGTCCGCGCGTGGCCCCAGTACCTGCCGCACGTCCAGGAGATCGACGTCCGCTACGACGACGGGCGCTACCAGGAGTTCTTCATGACGGTCGCCTCGGAGACCGACGGCTCCCAGTTGCGGGTCCGCTCGATCCGCAACTGCCGTCCCGGGGAGATCGAGTTCTTCCAACCCGAGCCGCCGGAGTTCCTCAAGCACCACGGCGGGATCTGGCGCTTCACCCAGGCCGCCGGCAACCCGGGGCACACCCACGTCGAGGTCACCCACGTGTGGAACCTCCACGAGGAGGTCGCCCCGCTGGTCTACCCGGCCACCGAGGAGGCGAGCACCGAGGAGCAGGTGACGACCATGCTGGCCGGCCACTCCAAGCTGGCGCTGGACTCCTGGCGCAAGGTGCTCACCGGCAAGGGCGGGGAGTGACCGCCGTGGCCGCCGTCACCGAGAGCGTCGTCATCGACGCCCCGATCGAGGCCGCCTACGGCGCCTTCGCCGACCTGGACCGCTGGCCCGCGATCCTGCCGGACACCCTGGACGTCCAGGTGCTCTACTGCGACGGCTACAACCAGGAGTTCACCATGACGGTGGAGCGCCCCGGCGGTCAGGAGACCGTCCGCGGCATCCGCTACTGCCGCGCCCCGTACGAGCTGGAACTGGTGCAGACCACGCCGCCGCCGCTGCTGAAGCGGATGACCGGCCGCTGGACCTTCGCCGAGCAGGACGGCCGCACCACCGTCACCGCCACCCGCGAGTTCGAGCTGCTGGCGCCGCCCTCCGGCGACCCGGCCGCCGCCCGGGTGTCGGACGAGGCCGAGTTCGGTCGCCGGCTCTCCGGCCACCTGCAGCACAACCTGCAGCTGTTCCGCGAGGCGGTCGAGGCCGATGTCGACCGCTGAGCGGGCCGAACCCCGTGAGACAGCCGAACTCGCCGACCGCAGCGACCTGTTGAGTGTCAGCCGGTCGATCGCCGCCCCGGTGGCCGAGGTCCGGGCGCTGTTCTGGGACATCGCCTCCTGGCACGCCGTCTGGGACCGGATCACCTCCGTCCGGGTGCACTACGACGACGGCGCGCACCAGGAGTTCGACCTGGAGGTGGAGCGCGACGGCCGGACCGAGTTCGTCCGCACCGTCCGCTTCCTGGCCCCCGGCGGCGACATCGAGTTCTTCAGCCCGACCCCGCCGCCCGGCATGGCCGACCACGTCGGCGCCTGGCGCTTCACCGAGCAGGACGGCGGCTGCCTGGTCACCGCCGAGCGGAGCTACGAGCTGCTCCCGGCCCAGCCGGGCGGCAGCCCGTCCGACCCCGCCCACCAGGACTACCGGGACGCCTACCGGCGCCGCTTCGAGGACCGCCTCGGCCGGATCCTGGACAGTTTCGTCAGCCACTTCGAGGCGGGCGCGCAGCCTGCGCCCGCCGCCCTGGGAGCCGCCGCGTGACCACCGATGTGATCGTGATCGGAGCCGGCCCGGCCGGCCCCACCGCGGCGGCGGCCGCGGCCAAGGCGGGCCTGAGCGTCCTGCTGCTGGACCGCGCGATGCAGCCCGCCCCCCACCTGCCCGAGTCGTGGTCGGGCGAGACCCTGCCGCTGCTGCGCGGGCTCGGCGTGGAGGACGTCAAGGAGGCCTTCGGGGCCGCCACCGGCGTGCGCTTCCTCAACGCCACCGGCCGCTTCGGCCTGGAGCTGACGCTGTCCCGGGCGGCCGGCTGCGACCTGCCGGCCGTGGTCCGGCTGGACCGCTCCAAGTTCGACAAGATCCTGGTGGACAACGCGATCCGCCAGGGCGCCGGCTACCGCCCGCTGCACACCGTCACCGACGTCGAGTTCGCGGCCGACGGCAGCGGCGTCAAGCTCACCGCGGCCACCCCGGCCGGGATCGCCGAGCTCTCCGCCCGGTACGTCATCGACGCCAGCGGCAAGTCCGCCCTGGTCTCCCGGGCGCTCGGCACCCGGGAGGAGCCCGAGCAGCAACTCGACCCGCGCGAGGCGGTGTTCAGCCACTTCAAGCCCGAGCGCGAGCACGAGCTGGCGGTCGAGGGCACGATGACCATCATCGGCATCACCCACGGCTACGTGTTCGTGATCCCGATGGGCGGCGGCCGGGTCGGCGTCGGCGTGGTGGTCGGCGACGACCACGCCCAGCGCTACGGCGGCGACATCGAGTCGCTGTTCTGGGCCGAGGTCGACGAGGCCGCCCCGTTGCAGACCCTGCTGGCCGGCGCCGACCAGCTGCTGCCGGTGCTGCCCGCGCTCAACCGGCGCTTCCGCGCCACCGAGCTGGCGGGGGAGGCGTACGCGATCGCCGGCGACGCCGCGGCCTTCCTGGACCCGTTCTTCTGCAGCGGCATCGACATCGCCGTCCAGGCCGGGCTGTTCGCCGGCCAGGCGGCCGTCGACTCCCTGGCCGCCCCGGGCGCCGAGGAGCGCTCCGTGGTGGTCGCCCGCTACCAGGAGAAGGTCGGCGCGCTGATCAAGGGCGCGGACGCGGCCGGTGACGCCACCTTCGCGGACGGCGTCCACCAGCAGCTGCTGATCGGCCTCGCCGACCCGCACCTGCCCACCGTGCTGCCGCTGGCCGCCCTGCTGCAGAGCACCCTGCGGGGCAGCGCCGAGGAGCCGCCCGGCTCGCCTCGCGAGCTGATCGGCGGCGTCCGCGAGCAGTTCAGCCTGCTCTGACCGGCAGCCCCGCAGCGCGCGGGAGCGCACGAGAGGCAGCGCCCAATCACAGGAGAGTGAGGACAACCGCAATGATCCCCGTGACCGGAGGCATCGACATCAGGGGCGACCTCGCCACGGTCGGCGCCTACCTCGGGCACATGCCCAACCTGACCGAGTGGACCACCTTCTTCCAGGCGGTCGAGGGCGAGAAGGACGGCAGGTTCCAGGTGCAGTCCGTGATGGGCCCGATCGAGACCTGGATCACCGGCACCGTGAGCGCCGGCGCCCGCCGCTACGTCATCCACTCGCTGATCCGCGGCCAGGAGGAGGAGGCCGAGCTCGACCTCCAGGAGCACGGCGAGCACGTGGCCGTCCGCTTCACCGTCAACCTGCCGCCCCACGTCGACGAGGACGTGGTGGTCGGGCAGCGCAACGAGATGGCCGAGGAGCTCGTCCAGCTCAAGCGGCTGCTCGAAGCGAGCTGACCGCCCCGCTCGGTCCCCGCCGCCCCACCGGCGGGGACCGGCCGCCGTTTCCCCGCGCCCCGCCCGTCCGTCCCAGTTGCCAACCCTTACGGAGCACCCATGGCCCGCCGCCTGTTCACCTCCGAGTCCGTGACCGAAGGCCACCCCGACAAGATCGCCGACCAGATCAGCGACGCCATCCTGGACGCGCTGCTCACCCAGGACCCGGGCAGCCGGGTCGCGGTCGAGACGCTGATCACCACCGGCCAGGTGCACATCGCCGGGGAGGTCGCGACCTCCGGCTACGCCGACATCGCCGCGATCGTCCGGCGCACCGTCCTGGAGATCGGCTACGACAGCTCGCAGAAGGGCTTCGACGGCGCCTCCTGCGGCGTCTCCGTCTCCATCGGCTCGCAGTCCCCGGACATCGCGCAGGGCGTCGACGCCGCCTACGAGTCCCGGGTCGAGGGCGCCGAGGACGAGCTCGACAAGCAGGGAGCCGGCGACCAGGGCCTGATGTTCGGCTACGCCTGCGATGACACCCCCGAGCTGATGCCGCTGCCGATCGCCCTGGCGCACCGGCTGTCCAAGCGCCTGTCCGAGGTCCGCAAGAACGGGACCATCCCGTACCTGCGCCCCGACGGCAAGACCCAGGTCACCATCGAGTACGACGGCGACCGCGCCGTGCGCCTGGACACCGTGGTGGTCTCCTCGCAGCACGCCGCCGACATCAGCCTGGAGGGCCTGCTCGCCCCCGACATCCGCGAGTACGTGGTCGAGCCCGAGCTCGCTGCGCTCGGCATCGACACCAGCGACTACCGGCTGCTGGTCAACCCGACCGGCCGCTTCGAGGTCGGCGGCCCGATGGGCGACGCCGGCCTGACCGGCCGCAAGATCATCGTGGACACCTACGGCGGCATGGCCCGCCACGGCGGCGGCGCCTTCTCCGGCAAGGACCCGTCCAAGGTGGACCGCTCGGCCGCCTACGCGATGCGCTG
>NZ_JBHVVI010000201.1:0-10949 GCF_042883685.1 Kitasatospora sp. NPDC058190 | reverse complement strand
GGTCCGGCGGGGGGGGCCGGGCGCCGGTGGCCCGCCCCCGCCCGGCCGTGTTACGTACGCCGGTTCTCCTGCGCCGAGCTCCGGTGTACGCCCTCCCGACGGGAGGGGGAGCGGTCAGTCGTACCCGCGCTTGAGTAGGGGATGCCTACCCTCTCAGCGCGAGTCGCTGCCCGCCGACTCGATGGCGGCGCGGCCGGCCTCCAGGCGCGCCACCGGGATCCGGAAGGGGGAGCAGGAGACGTAGTCCAGCCCCACCTCGTGGAAGAAGTGGACCGAGTCCGGGTCGCCGCCGTGCTCGCCGCAGACGCCGAGCTTGAGGTCGGGGCGGGTGGCCCGGCCGGCCTCGACGGCGTGCTTGACCAGGGAGCCGACGCCGTCGCGGTCGATGGTCTCGAACGGGGAGACCCCGAAGATGCCCTTCTCCAGGTAGGCGGTGAAGAACGAGGCCTCCACGTCGTCCCGGGAGAAGCCCCAGACGGTCTGGGTCAGGTCGTTGGTGCCGAAGGAGAAGAACTCGGCGGCCTCGGCGATCTGACCGGCGGTCACCGCGGCGCGCGGCAGCTCGATCATGGTGCCGAGCTTGATGTCCAGGTGGACGCCGGTGGACTGGGCGACCTCGGCGAGCACCCGCTCGCACTCGTCGCGGACCAGCTCCAGCTCCTGGACGGTGCCGACCAGCGGGATCATCACCTCGGGGCGCGGGTCCCCGCCGGCCAGCTTGCGCTCGGCGGCGGCCTCCGCGATGGCGCGGACCTGCATGCCGAACAGGCCGGGGATGACCAGGCCGAGGCGCACGCCGCGCAGGCCCAGCATCGGGTTCTGCTCGTGCAGCTTGTGCACCGCCTGGAGCAGGCGCAGGTCGTTCTCGTTCGGGTCCTTGCGGGCCTCGGCGAGGGCGACGCGCACCGACAGCTCGGTGATGTCCGGCAGGAACTCGTGCAGCGGCGGGTCGAGCAGGCGGACGGTGACGGGCAGGCCGTCCATCGCCTGGAAGAGCTCCAGGAAGTCGCTCTTCTGCAGCGGCAGCAGGGTGGAGAGGGCGAGCTCGCGGTCCTTGTCGTTGTCCGCGAGGATCAGGTGCTCGACCTCCTTGCGGCGCTCCTCACCGAGGAACATGTGCTCGGTGCGGCACAGGCCGATGCCCTGGGCACCGTAGCGGCGGGCGCGCGAGCCGTCCTCGGCGTTGTCGGCGTTGGCGCGCACGGCGAGGCGGCGGCGGCCGTCGGCGTGCGACATCAGCCGGTGGACGGCCTGGACCAGTCCGCCCTGGACGTCGGCGCCGGCGTGCAGGGTGCCCTCGAAGTACTCGACCACGGGGGACGGCAGCACGGGTACCTCGCCGAGGTAGACCTTGCCGGACGCACCGTCGATGGAGACGATGTCGCCCTCCTCGACCACCAGGCCGTCGGCGGTGGTGAAGCGGCGGGCCTTGGTGTCGACCTCCAACTCCTCGGCGCCGCAGACACAGGTCTTGCCCATGCCGCGGGCGACGACGGCGGCGTGCGAGGTCTTGCCGCCGCGCGAGGTGAGGATGCCCTCGGCGGCGATCATGCCGTCCAGGTCGTCCGGGTTGGTCTCGCGGCGGACCAGGATGACCTTCTCGCCGGAGCGGGACCACTTGACGGCGGTGTAGGAGTCGAAGACGACCTTGCCGATCGCGGCGCCCGGCGAGGCGGCGAGGCCCCAGCCGATCTGCTTGGACTCGGCGGTCGGGGCGAAGCGCGGGAACATCAGCTGGGCCAGCTGGCCGCCGGTGACGCGCATCAGGGCCTCGTCCAGGTCGATCAGGCCCTGGTCGACCAGCTGGACGGCGATCCGGAAGGCGGCCGCGGCGGTGCGCTTGCCGACGCGGGTCTGCAGCATCCAGAGCTTGCCGCGCTCGATGGTGAACTCGATGTCGCAGAGGTCGCGGTAGTGGTTCTCGAGCTTCTGCATGATCGCCATCAGCTCGTCGTACGACTTCTTGTCGAGCTTCTCCAGCTCGGACAGCTGCAGGGTGTTGCGGATGCCGGCGACGACGTCCTCGCCCTGGGCGTTGGACAGGTAGTCGCCGTAGACGCCCTGGGCGCCGGTGGAGGGGTCGCGGGTGAAGGCGACGCCGGTGCCGGAGTCCTCGCCGAGGTTGCCGAAGACCATGGTGCAGACGTTGACCGCGGTGCCGAGGTCGTTCGGGATGCGCTCCTGGCGGCGGTACAGCCGGGCGCGGTCGCCGTTCCAGGAGTGGAAGACGGCGTGGATGGCGAGGTCCATCTGCTCGCGCGGGTCCTGCGGGAAGGCCCGGCCGGTCTCGCGCTCGACGATGCCCTTGAACACCTCGACCAGTTCCCGGAGGTCGGAAGCGTCCAGGTCCAGGTCGTTGGCGGTGCCCTTGGCGTGCTTGGCCTCGTCCAGGGCCTCCTCGAACAGCTCGCCGTCGACGCCCAGCACGGTCTTGCCGAACATCTGGACCAGGCGGCGGTAGGAGTCCCAGGCGAAGCGCTCGTTGCCGGACTGGGCGGCGAGGCCGGCCACCGAGGAGTCGGAGAGGCCGATGTTGAGGACCGTGTCCATCATGCCGGGCATGGAGAACTTGGCGCCGGAGCGGACCGAGACGAGGAGCGGGTTGTCGGCCTGGCCGAGCTTCTTGCCCATCTCCTGCTCAAGGGCCTCCAGGTGGGCGCTGATCTCCTTGTGCAGCGAGGACGGCTCACTGCCGGTCTCCAGGAAGACCTTGCAGGCCTCGGTGGTGATGGTGAACCCCGGGGGGACGGGGAGACCCAGGTTGGTCATCTCGGCCAGGTTCGCGCCCTTGCCGCCAAGAAGATCCTTGAGGTCCTTGTTTCCTTCGGTGAAGGAGTAAACAAACTTCTGCTGGGACGGCACGGGTCGGTCTCCTCGTACGCGGTTGCCCTGACGCCGGAGAACATACCCATTTCGAAGGCACTTCTCTGCCCTGAATAGGCCACACGAGGCCGGTACCGAGGGGTAACCCGCTAGATCGAATGCACATAAAGGCGTTCACCTCTGTTGGTGAAATCGTCCGCCTGACGCTAGCCAGCGTTCAAGTCTTGAAGGCAACGAAACCCGAAGATCGCCCGATTCGGACGCTGGGTAGCGGCCGTGCGTCCGTCGCGTTGCCCCGGCTTGATTTCCTGCACCCGGATCGGCCGATCGCACCCGGATCGGCTTCGGGAAGCGATCCACCGCCGACCTGTCCATTTCGTCCACTGACCGGCCGTCAGTCGCAACTCCGTGTGGCAAGCGTCACCAGCGCATCTCGCCGGTCGAACGTAGACCAGCTCCGTCGATCGTCGCACTCCGTCCAGGAATGTGCTCGTTCCGTGACATCGGAGCGCCAAAAAGGAGCCCTCCTGTCCAGAATGGACAAGAGGGCCAGGACCGACTGGCGACCGGGCCGAGAGGGCCCATTTCGCCACTACGGACAGATCATCCGCCAGAGGTGTCCGATTCGGCATCCGCGCCCGGCCGGGCGCAGTCGTACGGATCGTCCAACCAGCTCTCCGGCAGGACCACGCGGTTGTTGCCGCTGGTGCGCCCGCGCGGGCCGTCCGCGCCGATCGGCCAGGACTGGGTCTGCTCCACCTGGGCCAGCGTTTCGGCCAGATCGGCCAGCGAGGAGGCGTTGGCGAGCTTCACCCGCAGCTCCGAGCCGACCGAGAAGCCCTTGGTGTACCAGGCGACGTGCTTACGGAAGTCGATCACGCCGCGCGCCTCGTCCCCCAGCCACTCGCCGAGCAGTTGGGCGTGGCGCACCATCGCCCGGGCCACGTAGCCGAAGTCGGGGCGGGCGTAGTCCACGTCGCCCTCGAAGATCGAGACCAGGTCCTTGAACAGCCACGGCCGGCCCAGGCAGCCGCGGCCGACCACGACGCCGTCGCAGCCGGTCTCGCGCATCATCCGCAGCGCGTCGTCGGCCGACCAGATGTCCCCGTTGCCCAGCACCGGGATGTGCGCCGGGACGGACTCGCGCAGCCGGGCGATCGCCGACCAGTCGGCCGTCCCGCCGTAGTGCTGGGCGGCGGTGCGCCCGTGCAGGGCGATCGCGGCCACGCCCTCCTCGGCGCCGATCCGGCCGGCGTCCAGATAGGTGAGGTGGTCGTCGTCGATGCCCTTGCGCATCTTCATGGTCACCGGCAGGTCGCCCGCGTTGGCCACCGCCTCGCGCAGGATCTCGCGCAGCAGGTTGCGCTTGTACGGCAGCGCCGAGCCGCCGCCCTTGCGGGTGACCTTGGGGACGGGGCAGCCGAAGTTGAGGTCGATGTGGTCGGCCAGGCCCTCGTCCGAGATCATCCGGGCGGCCTTGCCGACGGTCACCGGGTCCACCCCGTACAGCTGGATCGAGCGCGGCTTCTCGCTCGGGTCGAACTTGATCAGCTGCATGGTCTTGGCGTTGCGCTCGACCAGCGCCCGGGTGGTGATCATCTCCGAGACGTACAGGCCCTTGCCGCCGCTCTGCTCGCGGCACAGGGTGCGGAACGGCGCGTTGGTGATGCCGGCCATCGGTGCCAGCACGACGGGCGGCCACACCCGGATCGGGCCGATGTCCAGCGGCGCGAACTCGGTCTCGGGCGCGGTGGGTGCGGGCGTGGCTGTCATGCGCGGCTGACCTCGGGTAGGGGGACGGGACTCTCCATTGTCCCCCACCCGGGTCACCCGCCCGGCCTACCGCGAATCGGAGCGGTAGCCGATGTCCAACGAGCCCGACCCGACGTCGGCCTCCAGGCTCCTACTGCTGGCCGCGTCGCCCAGGGCCGGGTTGATGTTGCTGCTGCCCGAGTCCGTCCCGCCGTTGATCCGGTAGCGGCTGCCCTTCGGCATCAACATGGTCACCGAGCCGGAGCCGGTGCTCACCTTGACGTCCTGCGGCGCCGACAGGAAGGTCAGGTCCACCGCCCCGGAGGTACTGGACACCTCCGCCCGGTCCGAGGAGAGGTCCGTCCCCTGCGTCATCCCGGAGGTGGTGCGCGCGCGGACCGGGCCGGACAGCCTGCGCAGGATGATCGAGCCGGAGGTCCCGTCCAACTGGACGCCGCCGCTGAGGTCCGACACCTCGACCGCCCCCGAGGTCACCGAGCCCGAGACCTCGGTGCCGGCCGGCACCTCCAGCTCGATCGAGGCGCCGCAGTTGTAGAAGGGCAGGGAACGTCGGCACTGCACGCCGACGGTCATCGTGTCGCCGACCACGTCGGCGCGCACCCGCGGCTCGGAGACCGTCCAGTCGAGGTTCTTGCGCACCACGACCCGGCCCTCCACGCCCGGCTTGATCCGCACCGACGCGCTGCTCGTGGCGAGCTGCAGCTTGTGGACGGAGGCGACGTACGTCTGCTGCTCGGTCCGCGACTGCCGGGCCACCAGGGCCAGGGTCTGCGCACCGCCCATGACCACCACGAACACCACGGTGAGCACCCCGGTGATCCGCCACGCCCTGGTGGACCGCGCGCTCACGTGATCTCCAGGAAGCGCAGCACCGCCATCACCCGGCGGTGGCTGTCGTCGGCCGGCGGGAGGTCCAGCTTGGTGAAGATCGAGTTGATGTGCTTGGCCACCGCGCTGTCACTGACCACCAGGGACGCCGCGATCGCCGCGTTGGAACGGCCCTCCGCCATCAGGGAGAGCACGTCCCGCTCGCGCGGGGTCAGCTTCTCCAGCGGATCACGGTGGCGGCGCACCAGCAGCTGGGCCACCACCTCCGGGTCCAGCGCGGTGCCGCCCTCGGCGACCCGCTGCAGCGCGTCCACGAAGTCGTCCACATTGGCTACCCGCTGCTTGAGCAGGTAGCCGACGCCGCTGGTGTTGGTGGCCAGCAGGTCGGCGGCGTAGCGCTCCTCCACGTACTGGGAGAGCAGCAGCACGGCGACCTCCGGCCACTGCTGCCGGATCACCATCGCCGCCTTGACGCCCTCGTCGGTGAAGCCCGGGGGCATCCGGACGTCCGCGACCACCACCCCTGGGCGGTGCTCCTCGACGGCGGCCAGCAGTTCGACGGCGTCCCCGACGGCGGCCACGACCTCGAAGCCCACCGCCTCCAGGACCTTGACCAGGCCGACCCTGAGCAGGACCGAGTCCTCGGCGATCACAGCGCGCACGGCAACTCCACGGTGATGGTGGTGGGCCCCCCGAGGGGGCTGAGAACGGACAGCGTGCCGTCGACCGAGGCGGCGCGCTTGCGCAGACCGGTGAGCCCGGTGCCGCGCGAGGGGTCCGCGCCGCCCACGCCGTCGTCGCTGATGACCAGGCGCAGTCGGCCGCCGGCCGTGCGCACCGACACCTCGACCTGCTTGGCGCGGGCGTGCTTGGCGACGTTGGTGAGCGCCTCGGAGACGGTGAAGTAGGCGACCGCCTCGACGGTCGGGGCGACCGGGGCGGACAAGTCGACGTCCAGGCGCACCGGCAGCGGGGCGCGGGCGGCGATGCCGGACAGCGCCGCGTCCAGGCCGCGGTCCTCCAGGACCGCCGGGTGCAGGCCGCGGACCAGGTCGCGCAGCTCGTCGATGGCTGCCTGCGCCTCCTCGTGCGCCGCGACGATCACCTGCATGGCGTCGGGCGGGCAGTCCTTGAGGGTGCGCCGGGCCAGGCCCAGGTTCATCGCGAGGGAGGTGAGGCGCTGCTGGGCGCCGTCGTGCAGGTCCCGCTCGATCCGGCGGCGCTCGGCGTCCACCGCGTCCACCAGGCCAGCCCGGGACTCGGCGATCTCCTCGACCCGGCGCTCCAGCTTCTCCGCCCGGTTGGGCCCGAGCAGGAGCTGCGCCGAGCGGACCTCCAGCCAGGCGGTCAGCGTCGTCGGCCAGGGCGCCGCCACCAGCAACAGCACGCCGAACACCGTGAGCACCACGTCCAGGCCGGCCAGCTCGCTGCGCAGCCCCGATCCGAGCGGCAGCAGCCAGACCCAGGCGTACAGGGTGGTCAGCACCAGGGCGATGCCCCAGAGATAGACGGCGGCCAGCGCACAGAGCGCCAGGACCGGGCCGATCAGCAGGTGGTAGGCGATCTGACGCCAGGCCAGACCGAGCCGCAGCCGGCCCAGCCGCAGGGCCACGGACGCGCCGGGCGGCGGCACCTCCACACCGCAGAGGGCGCGCAGCCGTCCGCGCTGGAGGGCGGTGAGCCAGCGGGTGCAGATCAGCACGACCGCGAGGACCGGGAAGAGCAGGTGGGACTCGGTCATCGCCAGCCAGACCGGCACGGCCATGGGTATTCCGGCCGCGATGAAGCGGGTGTCCCGCCAGGCCCCGGCCGACCACGGCGGGCGGCGGAGGCTCCTGACGAGCGCTCGGCGCAACGTGGTGGAGGGCATGGCGGACAGCGTAGGGCCCAGTGATCAAGAGCCGCCATGAAGGGGGGTGCCCGGTGGGGGTGTAGCTAGGTACACCCCCGATTCGGTGTGGGGCACCACCGACAGGAGGCCCCTCGGGGCGGAAGGCTTGGGGACATGACGAGCACTGCATCGCACTCCGCCACTCCGCCGCACGGGCGGCCCGTCCCCGGGAACCACGGGGGTGTTCCCGGGGGCGCGCTCCACCCGGCGTCGGGGCCGGAGGGGACGCTGCCGACCGGGGCCGGGCCCTGGTCGGTCCGCAGCGTCGGGTCCGGCCGCGGCCGGGCCGCGCTGGAGCTCTACCAGTACGGCGAGTTGGCCGACGTCCTGGTCGCCGCCCGACTCACGCCGCAGCTGGTGCGCGGCGCCCGACGCAGCCCCTCCGCCGGGAACCGCTCGCACGCGTTCGCCTGGGGGCGGCTGCCGGCCGACGGCGCGGCACCCTCGGTGCTGTTCACCGGCGGGCGGCGGCTGTTCCGTACGGCCCGTTCGTTCCGGACGGCTTCGGCGGCCCAGGTGGTCACGGTGGCCGGGTGCTTCTGGCTGGCCTGGGCCGAGGGGCCGTTCGACGCGGTGCTGGTCGAGTGCCCGGCGGGCGGGCCGGCCGAGCGGCTGCCGCTGGAGCGGGTGCGGGAGCGTCAGGTCGCGGTGGTCGGGGGTGCGGCATGACCATCGCCGTCGTCTCGGGCGCCCCGGCGTACGTCCTGCCGGAGCGCTTGCGGCAGGCGCCGCGGCTGGCGGCCGTCGCGCTGCTGCCCTGGCTGATGATCCTGGCCGTCAACCACGAGACGCCGTGGGTGGTGCTCGACCTGCTGGAGTTCGCCGGCCTGCTGTCGCTGGACGCGCTGCTGCTCCGGCGCAGCCCCGCCGCGCTGTGGGCAGGCGCGGCGGTGGCCCTGCTGCTCGTCGGGGACGCGCTGGTGGACATCGCCTTCGCCGGGCCGGGGCACGCGGTGCTGGCCGCGCTGGTGATGGCGTTCTGCGTCGAACTGCCGCTGGCGGTGGTGTGCCTGCTGCTCGGGCGGGAGGCGATACGCGGCTAGCGGGCGACCCGCCAAGAGGCCTAGAGGCTCGTCGGCAGCTTGTCCATCAGCGCCCGGGTCTCCTCGTCCAGCGGGGTGTAGCTGACGATGCGGGTCCCGAGCCGGGGGCTGAGCCAGAAGTTGGTGTACTCGCAGCGCAGCAGGCCCACGCCCGGCACCTGGAAGCGCTTGATCCCGTTGCTCGGCCGCATCACCTCGTGCCGCTGCCACTCCTCCTCGAAGTCCGGCGACGCCTTGCGCACCCGGGCCAGCAGCGCCTTCCAGGCCGGTCCGGCGGAGTGGTCGGCCATCGCGGCGCGGAACCGGGCCACCATGCCGAGGCGCTCGGTCCGGTAGTCGATCAGGACCTGACGGAAGTGCGAGTCGGTGAACGCCAGCCACATCAGGTTCCGGTCCTCGGGCGGCAGCTCGTCCAGCCTGCCGACGAAGCCGGTGTACTGCGCGTTGTACGCCAGCACGTCGTAGCGGGCGTTGAGCACCACGGCCGGGTACGGCGCCAGCTGGTCCAGCACCAGCCGGACGCTCGGGGTCACCGAGGGGCAGTCCTGGATCGGCGCCGGGTCCTCCGCGCCGGCCAGGGTGAACAGGTGCGCCCGCTCGCTCGGGTCCAGCAGCAGCGCCCGGGCCACCGCGTCCAGCACCTGGGTGGACACCTGGATGTCCCGGCCCTGCTCCAGCCACGTGTACCAGGTCACCCCCACGGCGGCGAGCTGCGCGACCTCCTCCCGGCGCAGCCCCGGGGTGCGGCGGCGGCCGGTCATCGGCAGGCCGACCTGTTCGGGCGCGATGCGCTCCCGGCGGCTGCGCAGGAACGCCGCCAGGTCGTGCCGGCGGGCGTCGTCGGGAGTACTGCGCTGCGGCGCGGCCGAGCCGGGACGGGCTTGCGCAACGGGGGTCATCAGGCTCATGGTCCCAGCATGCGGCAGTCCGCAGCCTGTTGCCAGGTACTTCTTATACCTGGATAACCACACTCTGGTACCAGGGTACGGCGAGGCGGATCGTATGACCCGTGACTCAACCACTCGCCGTCGCCCCGGCCTCGCACCGGACCGCCCCCACGGCCGCCCCCCACATCTCGCCGTCAGGCACCGCAGGGCCCTCCCTCGGCACCGCCGGACTGGTCACCGTCCTGCTCGGGGCCTTCCTCCCGATGCTCGACTTCTTCATCGTCAACGTCGCCCTGCCCACCATCGACAAGGACCTGGCCGCCGGACCCGCCGTCCTGGAGCTGGTCGCGGCCGGCTACGGCATCGCCTTCGCCGTCCTGCTCGTCCTCGGCGGGCGGCTCGGCGACATCTTCGGCCGCCGCCGGCTCTTCGTCGCCGGCGCCGCCGCCTTCGCGCTCACCTCGCTGGCCTGCGGCCTCGCCCCCGACGCGTGGTCGCTGGTCGCCGCCCGGGCCGCCCAGGGCGCCTCGTCCGCGCTGCTGATCCCCCAGGTGCTCGGCACCATCACCGCCGCCACCGACGGCGCCCGGCGCGGCCGCGCGCTCAGCATCTACGGCGCCGTCGGCGGGATATCCGTGGTGATCGGGCAGGTGCTCGGCGGGATGCTGGTCGCCGCCGACCTGTTCGGCACCGGCTGGCGCTCGGTCTTCCTGGTGAACGTGCCGTTCGCGCTGCTCGCCGTGGTCCTGGCCGTCCGGTACGTGCCGGAGAGCAAGGCCACCCAGGCCGCCCGGGTCGACGTGCTCGGCACCATTCTGCTCACCGCGACCCTGCTGGCCCTGCTCGTCCCGCTGATGGAGGGCCGCGCGGCCGGCTGGCCGCTCTGGTCCTGGCTGCTGCTCGCCCTGTTCCCGGTGCTGGCCGTCGCCTTCGCCCTGGTCGAGCGCCGCGCCGAGCAGCGCGGGGACACCCCGCTGGTGCCGCCGACCCTGCTGCGGATCCCGGAGATGCGGCGCGGCCTCGGCATCGCGCTCCCCTACTTCGCGGGCTTCGGCGGCTTCATGTTCAACATCGCGGTCGCCATCCAGCAGGGCCTCCACCTCGGTGTGGTCGCGGCCGGCTGGGCGCTCGTCCCGATGGCCGTCGGCTACTTCTCCGCCTCGCTGGCCGGCCCGCGTCTCATCGGCCGCTGGGGCAGCCGGGTGCTCAGCGCCGGCGCCGTCATCCAGGCCCTCGGCCTCGCCACCCTCGCGCTGACCATCCTCGCCGACTGGTCGCACTTCTCCCCGCTGCGGATGGCCCCGGGCGTCGCCCTCGCCGGCATCGGGCAGGGCCTGATCGGCACCCCGCTGTTCCGGGTCGTCCTCTCCAAGGTCCCCGCCGCCCGGGCCGGTGTCGGCAGCGGCGTCCTCGCCACCAGCCAGCAGTCCAGCCTCGCCCTCGGCGTCGCCACCCTCGGCACGCTCTACCTGTCCCTCGCCCCCACCCTCGGCATGGACCGGGCGCTCGCCCTGTGCCTGGGCATCCAGCTGGTCGGCTCCTTCACCATCCTGTACCTGACCACCCGCCTCCCCCGCACCATCGGCTGAGCCCGGCGGGCCCCGCGGGGCCCCGGGCGACGGCTCACGGCCTCGGCGTGGGGGGACCCCCCAGAGGGGGGGGCCGGGGTCGGACCCGCCGCCACCCACCGGGATTGCACAACAG
>NZ_JBHVVI010000200.1:0-11015 GCF_042883685.1 Kitasatospora sp. NPDC058190 | reverse complement strand
TGCAAAACGGACACTACTATCCGTCGTCGCACCCCACATCCACGTGTGAGCGCACTCACCACCCAGACCCCGGCGACATCACCGACCGACCCACCCGCCACCACACAGAGTCAACACCAGGCACCCGCCACCGGTGACCGCCACCACACCCCGACCCCACAGGAACGACACCCGGGGACACGCCCACAGGCGCCAAGATCCCGCCAGCCGAGACAGCAGGCGGCGGCTCCCCATCGGCTCCGCCGAAACCGCCTGCCACCACCCCTGTCTCCCTGCCGCCGGTCGCGGATTCCGGCTGCGGCCCCGGGGTCGCCTCACCCACTGCGGCGACGTGGGGAGGCGGCACATCGGACTCCCCGGTGGGGAGGGTGGGGAGAGTGGGGAAGGCGACCGCGCACGCGGTGACTCACCGTGTGGCCGCGCCGGCCAGGTCGCCGCTCAGGAGGTGAGGGCGGGGTAGTCGGTGTAGCCGCGGTGGTCGCCGCCGTAGAAGGTGGACGCATCCGGGGTGTTGAACGGGCCGCCGGCGGCGAGTCGGGCCGGCAGGTCGGGGTTGGCCAGGAACAGGGCGCCGAAGGCGATCATGTCCGCACTGCCGTCCTCGATCAGGGCCAGCGCGTCGGGGCCGGTGGGGGCCGGGTGGGTGAAGGGGTTGAGGACGAAGGTGCCGGGGAACCGCCTGCGCAGTTCCAGGGTCAGCTCCCGGTCCGGGCCCTCCAGCACGTGCAGGTAGGCCAGGCCGATCGGCTCCAGCGCGGCCACCAGGGCGCGGTACGTGTCGCGGTGGTCGTCCTCGGTGATGTCGTTGTAGGGGTTGGCCGGAGAGATCCGCAGGCCCACGCGCCCGGGACCGACGGCGTCGGCGACCGCGCGGGCCACCTCCACCACGAAGCGGATCCGGCCCTCGGCCGTGCCGCCCCAGTCGTCGGTGCGCCGGTTGGCGTTGGTGGACAGGAACTGGTGCAGCAGGTAGCCGTTCGCGCCGTGGATCTCCACGCCGTCGAACCCGGCCTCGATCGCGTTGCGGGCCGCGGCCGCGAAGTCGGCGATCGTCTGCCGGACCTCCGCCTCGCTCAGCTCCTTCGGCGTGACGAAGTCCTTCGGCCCTTCGTGGGTGAACACCTGGCCCTTGGCGGCCACCGACGACGGCCCCACCGGCACCAGGCCCTCGGGCAGCAGGCTGGGGTGGCCGATCCGGCCGGTGTGCATCAGCTGGGCGAAGATCACCCCACCTTCGCGGTGCACGGCGCCGGTCACCGTCCGCCACGCCGCCACCTGCCCGGGCGTGTGCAGGCCGGGGGTGTCGGGGTAGCCCTGGCCGACCGGCGAGGGCTGGATGCCCTCGGTGACGATCAGCCCGGCACTGGCGCGCTGCGCGTAGTACGTCGCCATCAGCTCCGTCGGCTCCGCGCCGGGCCCGAAGGCACGGCTGCGGGTCATCGGCGCCATCGCGACGCGGCTGGCCAGGCGCTTGCCGCTCAGGACGATCGGATCGAAAGCAGTGGTCATGGTCTTCCCCTCGAGAGAAGTGGTGCTCTGCGGCTCGGGCTCCGTTGCCCGCACCAGGCGATTGACTGTCTGAACAAGTAAATCCCGGAAGCCCCTTCCCGGGACATGACGTGACGCGCATCACATGGTTTGACCTGCTCATATGCTCCTCTACGCCTGAGCTGTCCCACGAGCCCACCTACCGAGAGGTAGGGTTATCTTGCTCAAGCAGGAAGCGAGGAAGAGATGACGCCCAAGGACGGGAAGGATCCCGCAGGGACGGGGCGGGAGGAGGCCAGCATCCCGGTGCCGGCCGCGGCCGGCGGCGGGCCGTGCAGCCACGCGATCTTCCGCCTGGCCCGCCTGCACCGCATGCTCGCCGGACAACTGCTGCGCCGCATCGGTCTGCACCCGGGCCAGGAGCTGGTCATGATGCACCTGTGGGAACTCGGCCCCCAGCGGCAGACCGACCTGGTGCGACTGCTGGACTCCGATGCCGCCACCATGACCCGCACCATCCAGCGCCTGGAACAGGCCGGCTTCGTCCGCCGCCGGCCCTCGCCCACCGACAAGCGCGCCTCACTCATCGAACCCACGACGGCCAGCCACGCCCTGCGCCACGAGGTCGAACGGGTCTGGACCCAGCTCGAGGACCTCGTAACGGCAGGCCTGACCGCCGACCAGCGCACCGCCACCCTGCACACCCTGGAACGCCTGGAGCAGAACCTCGCCCAGGCCGCCGCCGACCCCGCAGGCGCCGCAGCCGCGGAGCGTTAGCGCCCGCCGAGGGGAATGGACCGAAGACGGTCGGTTGACCGGCACGCACCCCATGCGCCGGCGGCGGACCATGGACGGCCTCGCCGAACGACTCCTCACCGGCTCCCGCGGCGAACCGGATCCGGGCGGCGGCCGGCAGACCCGCCCACCCGAAGCCCGCACCGGGTGCGCCGGTGGTCACGACGGCCACGACCGCGGCCGGCGCCACTGCGGAACAGACCCTCGACGAGGAGATCCGCCGACTTCGACGCCCCGTCACTTACACTGTCGCCGTCACGCAACGTAAGAGATCATGTGAGCACCGTGAACGAAATTCCACGAAGGCCGTGGCGTCATCTCCTGCTCCGCGGATCACTGATCGCAGCGCTCGTCGTGCAGTCAGCCGCGCTCATCTCCCAGCAAATGCAGATCGACGATCTGCAGGTGCATCACATCGGCGACCTGGCGGGGGGGAACGTCACGCCCGCCCCCTCCGGTCCGCCCGGCCCCCCTGGCCCGCCCGGCCCCCAAGGCAGGGAGGGGAAGGACGGCAAGGACGGCAAGGACGGAAGCGAGGGCAGGGAGGGCAGAGAGGGCAGGGACGGGAAGGACGGCAAGGACGGCAAGGACGGACAGAACGCCGCCCCCAAGCCATCGCCGACCCCGTCCCCCAGCCACCACAAGGACTCCTGGAAGAAGACCCTCCCCGGCGACTCCTCCAGCGTTGACAGTTCACGCTGACCACGGGTTCCGCAGTCAGCGGCGGCGCGCGCCTCGCCGACCACGGAACTCGGGCGGGTCCGAGGCTCTTCCGTCGGCGCTCGTCCTCGCTGGCCGGGAACTCCGGCCGGCCAGGGCCGTGGCAGCGTCGACAGACCTGCTCGGCGGTTGCCGGCCTGTGCCGCTCGTGCCGTTCCAGCGCTGGAGCCCGGTCACCGTCCGGGCCGATTCGAAGCGGATCGTCAGTGTCGGCTGCGCGTCAGGCCCCGACACGAGGCCGCCCCTCCGGCGAGGCGGTCCGCCGGGGTCAGAGGCGCACGATGACCAGGGCGGTGTCGTCGGTGACGCCGCCGGGCGGGAGCAGGTCGGAGAGCACGGCGTCGGCGAGGGTTTCGGGGTCGGCTGCCTGGTGGCGGGTCAGGGAGTCGGCGAGCCGGGCGAGGCCGATGTCGATGTCTTCGCGGCGGCGTTCGACGAGGCCGTCGGTGTACAGCGCGAGCACGGCGCCGTCGGTGAAGTGCGCTGTGGCCTGGGGCGGGCGGACTTGTTCGGGGCCGGCGCCGAGAGGGGGGTCGGTGGCCTGGTCCAGGAACTCGACGGTGCCGTCGGCCTGCAGGAGGGCCGGCGGGGGATGGCCGGCGCTGCTGTAGGTGATGGTGTGGGTGTCCCAGTCGATGAACGTGTTGGCCACTGTGGTGTTCTCGGCGCCGTCGACGGAGCGGGCGTACAGGCCGAGGACTTCCAGGGTCCGGGCGGGGCCGTCGGCAACGCGGGAGACGGTGCTGAGCGCGCTGCGCAGCTGCCCCATGACCTGGGCCGCGGACAAGCCGTGCCCTACGACGTCGCCGACGGCGGCCGCGATGCGGTCGCCGGGCAGGTCGACCAGGTCGTACCAGTCACCGCACACGTTCAGCGTGTCGACGGCGGGCCGGTAGCGTACGGCTGCCGGGTGGCGTCCGACCGGGCGGGGAGCGGGCAGCATCGCCTCTTGCAGGCTCAGCGCGACTTCGCGGGCGCGGATGAGTTCGGTGACCTCCTCCAGCCGGTGGATCAGCAGCGCCACCCGCCCGTCCGAGTCGAGGACGGGAACGTTGATCATGGTCCAGTAGCGTTCGCCTCGCACCCCGGGCCGGTCGGGGTCCTCGATGTCGTAGCGCTGCAGCTCGATGATGTCGGGCTCACTGCTTCCGAGCACCTGGTGCATTGACGCCTGGATGTTGCGCACCACGGCTACACCGGGGTCGTTCTGGGTGTGGGCGAAATCGTCGGGCAGGTGACGGCCGATGACTTGCCCGCGGGTGCGGCCCAACGTGCGCAGGAACTCTTCGTTGACGTCTGCGTAGACCAGTTTCGGGGTCAACAGCGCCATCGCACCGGGAAGGGCCTGGAACACCGCCCTGTAGTCGATCTCAGGTTCCGCCATGTCCGTCTCGCCTCGACGCCGCCGCCGGTGTCCGCATTCCACGATAGACGCGGCCGGGCCGCAGGGGACGATCCCGCCCCCCGCCTCGGCCGCCTTGCAATGCTCCCAGTGATGGATCGGCGCAGCAGAACCAGGCCCATTCCGGATTCGTTCGTGCTCATTCTGATCCGTGGCGACGAGTTCGCCCCATCGCTTGACGCTCGAATCCGCGGCCCGTACGGTGGTCGTGTTGGTTGAAACTTAAACATCAATTCCGCCAACGGCAGGTCTCCCCCTCCGACCTGCGTCGAACGCACCCGAACCTCCAGTAACCCCGAAGGAAGAAACATGAACCGCACGACCTTCCGACGGGCCGCCACCGCGACGGCCTCCCTCCTCCTCGCCGGCGCCGCCGCCCTCGGCGCCTCCGGCCAGGCCATGGCCGCCCCCGCCCCCGCCCCCGCGACGGCCTCGGCCTCGGCCTCGCACCCGTCGTCAGCCGCCGCCACAGCCGACACCGGCCTGCGGATCGTCTCGCTGCCCACCCACCGGATCGGCACCGACCACCGCCCGCACGAGTTCACCGTCCACTACGCCGGCGACACCCGCCTCGCCCAGGCCCAGCAGATCCTCGTCCTCTCCCCCGACCACGGCCCCTACCTCCAGAGCGGCGACATCCGCCTGGAGCGGTTCGACGACGCGACCCGGCACTGGGAGCCCGTGACCCTGGACTCGCAGACCGGCACCCTCTACACCCGGATCCCGCTCACCGGCCACGTTCTCACCGACGGCGACAACACGGCCGTCCGCTACCGGATCACCCTCCAGCACGACCTGCCCACCGCACCGCGACACCTGACCGTCCAGCCCCGCACCATCCTCTACACCGCACCGCAGACCACCGGGAACCAGGCATGACGGCCCCCGCGGAACGCACCGCCGGAAGGCCCGCGCGGCGCCGGTCGGTGGCTCCACGACCCCAGGGTCGCGGGCCGAGCTCGACCAGGAGCAGCGGGACCTGCTCGCGGCGCCCGGTATCGCGCTGAACGACGAGACCGCTCGCCTGGGTCAGCGCCCTCGGCCGGCTGCTGCGGAGCGGGATTCAGTGCTCCTGGGCCGTCGGGCGCACCATGATCTCGTTGATCGCGGCGTGCGGCGGCTGGGTGACCATGAAGACGATGGAGCGGGCGATGTCCTCCGCCCGCAGCCAGGACTCCTGTGCCATGCCGCGGGCCGCGGCGAGTCCGGGACCGGTGGCCATGTGCGTCGAGGTCAGCCCCGGCTCGATCACGCCTACCCGGACACCGCGCCGGGTCACCTCCTGGCGCAGGACCTCGCTGAACGCGCACACCGCGTGCTTCGTCGCCGAGTACACGCCGTTGCCGCGGCGCACCACACGGCCCGCGGCCGAGCTGACGTTGACCAGGTCGGCGACCTGACGCGGGCCGCCCGCCGCAGCACGCAGCAGATGCGGCAACGCCGCCTGCGACAGGTGCAGGACAGCGGTCAGGTTGAGGTCGACCATTCGGTCGACCTCCTCGGCTCCGACTTCCTCGACGGCCCCCATCGCGACGTAACCGGCGTTGTTCACCAGTACGTCCAGTCGCCCCAAGCGCTCGGCGACCTCCTCGACGGTGTCCCGGGCCCGTACGGTGTCACGCAGATCGGCGCTGATGACGGCGCACGAGCCGCCATGGCCCCGGATCGTGGCTGCCAGCTCCTCCAGCCTTTCGGTGCTGCGGGCCACCAGCGCCACCGCCGCCCCCTCCCGGGCCAGCGCCAGGGCAGTGGCGGCCCCGATACCGCTGGACGCACCCGTCACCAGCGCAACACACCCCGACAGCGCCACGTTGCTTTCGGTCACGGATTTCCCCGCCCTTCCGGCGTCCGCACCCGGGACACCCATGCTGCCAGCCTGCATCGGACGGCCGCGGACCGCCTCCCGCGCAGCCGCACAGGTCGACCGCGACGCCGATGATGACGGCCCGGCGGAATCGGGTGCGGCACGGCAGCCAGGACGGCGCAGCAGGACGCCCGAACAGGCCCGGCCCGGACGGCGCCACCAAGGCGCGGCGGCGGAGCACGAGCGCGGCCGGGCCGACGGCCAGGGCGCGGCGGCGGGCGGCACGGCCCCCTCGGGCGGAGCGGCAGCACGATCCGGGGCTCGGCCGGTTCCCCGGGGCTCGGCCGAGCCGTGGTGGTTCGGCCGCCCTGAGTGGCAGCTATCACCCGTGATGGCCCAACACCCCTTCCCCTGCGGGAAGTTGTCAAGGCGATCGGCCGTCCGGCCGGCCGGGTCGGCGGCGGTGTCTCATGGGTGGCACCAACGGCCCATCAGGCCGCTACGAATCCTGTGAGGAGCACACCGATATGCGCAGCATCGTCAAGACCGCAGCCGTCGCGCTGGGCGGAATCGCCCTTGCCGTATCCGGTCAGGGAATAGCCGGCGCGGCCACCACCGCCACCACCTCGACCACCCCCGTTCCCTCCTGTGTGACCGCCCAGGCCAGCTACTTCTTCAACACGCTGGTCGCGGTCACCAACGGCTGTAGCACCCAGCAGTCGGTGCGGGTGAACTTCGGCCCCTCCACCAACCAGTGCGTGGTGCTGCAGGCCGGCCAGACCACGACGGTCACCGAGCCGGACTTCTTCTGGTTCACCGGCCTGACCACCTGCTGACATCCCTTCATCTGTCGTCGGCCGGGCACCCGACCATCGGCGGGCCCGGCCGACCGCCGGCACCGCGCGCCGGCCGGGTCGTCGTCGCGAACCCGGTCCCCGGGTGGAAGGGCCCGTCCTCAGCGCGCAGGAATCCCGCCTCCTGGCGCTCGTCGCCGCGGGCCGCACCACGGCGGTCCAGGGGGCGCTCTCGACCGCTCCGCCGACGACGAGCGCGGCCGCGTGGCAGCACAAGCCCAGCTGGTACGCCGTCTCGAAGAAGGACCGCACCATCGACCCCGGCCTCGAACGCTTCATGGCCGGCCGCATGCACACGCACACCACCGAGGTGGACGCCGGGCACCTGTCGCCGGTTTCACACCCGGCGGACATCGCGCGGCTGATCCTGAGCGCCGCCCGGAGCTGCTGACTCCTGGTCAGCCCTTCCAGGAGCATCGGCGTCGGGACGGCTTCGGACGGGGCGCGGCTTCGCGCTCGGCCTGGCGCCTCCGGGTTACAGCAGCATCTCCTCGAACTGGAACTCCGGTGTGGTCAGCGGTTGTTCCGACCAGATGATCTTGCCGCGGGCCGTGTACCTGGTCCCCCACCGTTCGGCCAGTTGGGCCACCAGGAACAGGCCCCGGCCGCCCTCGTCCATGGTGGCGGCGTAGCGCAGGTGCGGGGCGGTGCTGCTGGCGTCGGAGACCTCGCAGACCAGGCTGGTGTCGCGCAGCATGCGCACGCGGACGGGCTGGGCGCCGTAGCGGAGGGCGTTGGTGATCAGCTCGCTGAGGATCAGCTCGGCGGTGAAGGTCAGTTCCTCCAGTCCCCAGGCGGTCAGCTGGTCGCTGCACGCGTTGCGGATGCGGGAGACGGCGGCGAAGTCGTCGGGCACGTCCCAGGTGGCCACCCAGTCGGGCTCGAAGAGGCGTGTGCGGGCGACGAGGAGGGCGATGTCGTCGCTCGGACGCGACGGGACCAGCGCGTCGAACACGGCCCGGCAGAACTCCTCCGGGGACCTGTCCGCGTGGGCGTCGGCCAGGCAGGCACGCAGCGCGGCGAGTCCGTTCTCCAGGTCACGCTCGCGGGACTCGACCAGCCCGTCGGTGTAGAGCACCAGTGCGCTGCCGGGTGCCAGCCGGAGTTCGGTGCTCTCGAAAGGCAGGCCGCCCACGCCGAGCGGCGGGCCGGCGGGCAGATCGACGTACTCCACGCTGCCGTCGGTGCGGACCAGGGCGGGCGGCGGGTGGCCCGCCCGCGCCATCGTGCAGTGCCCGGAGACCGGGTCGTAGATCGCGTACAGACAGGTGGCGCCCGTGACCGCCCGCTCCCCCTCACCCTCGCCTTGGCCCTCGATCTCGCCTTCTTCCGCCCCTGCCTCGCCCTGGTCGAGGCGGGCGACCAGTTCGTCGAGGCGGGCGAGCAGCTCGTCCGGGGGCAGGTCGAGGGCGGCGAAGTTGAGGACGGCGGTGCGCAGTCGGCCCATGGTGGCGGCGGCGTGCAGGCCGTGGCCGACGACGTCGCCGACGACCAGTGCCACGCGGAAGCCGGGCAGCGGGACGACGTCGAACCAGTCCCCGCCGACGCCCCGTTGCGCGGGCAGGTAGCGGTAGGCCACCTCCATCGCGTTCTGCTCGGGCAGTCCCCGGGGCAGCAGGCTGCGCTGCAGCGCCTCGGCCATCCGGTGCTCACGGGTGTAGCGGCGGGCGTTGTCGACGCACGCCGCCCCGCGGGCGACCAGCTCCTCGGCGAAGGAGACGTCCTCCTCCCCGAACGGTGCGGACTGCCCCGCGCGCCAGAAAGTGACCGTGCCCAACGTCAGGCCACGCGCCTTGAGCGGAGCGGAGACCAGCGAGTGGACCCCGTACGCGAGGATCCGGTCGGCGGCCTGCGGGTCACGCGAGGCATGCGCCTGGCGCAGGTCCGCCACCAGCGCGGCGCGCCCGCTCCCCAGGGCGATGGCCTCCGGCGTGCCGGGCAACGGGGTGATCTGCGAGCCCACCGGGGAGAACGGCCGGTCGTCCCGGATGCCGCCGGCGGCCACCCGGCGGATCCGCGGGCCCCCCGCGACGCCCGTGCCCGGGAGCGGCTCGTCTCCGCGCAGCACCGCCTCGGCCAGCTCGACGGTGGCGAAGTCCGCGAAGCGCGGCACCACCACGTCGACCAGCTCCTGGGCGGTCCGCTCCACGTCCAGGGTGGTGCCGACCCGCAGCCCGACGTCGTAGAGCAGCTTCAGGCGGGCCCGCGCCGCCTCGGCCTGCCCGGCCAGCGCCCGCAGCTCCGTGGTGTCCCGGATCGTCGCGACGCTGCCGGCACCGCCGCCGAACGGCGCGGTCGGACGGTTGTTCACGGCGAGCAGCCGCTCCTCGGCCGGGTACACCTCGTCGGTGGCGGCCCGGCCCGACGCCAGCAGCTCGGCCAGCCCGGGATCGAGCCCCAGCTCGGTGACCGGCCGCCCCTCCACCTCCGGAGCCAGCTCCAGCAGCCTCCGGGCCTCGTCGTTCGCCAGCACCACCTGTCCGTCCCCGCCGACGATCAGCACACCCTCGCGCACCGCGTGCAGCACCGCGTCGTGGTGCTCGTACATCCGCGTCATCTCGGCCGGGCCCAGGCCGTGCGTCTGGCGGCGCAACCGCCGCCGCACCAGCACCGCCCCGCCCGCCCCCACGGCGAACGCGGCCACCGCGCCGCCGAGCAGGACCGGCAGCTGCCGGCTCACCGCGCCGGTCGTGGTCTCGACGGAGAAGCCCACCGTCACCAGGCCGGCGACCGAACCGTCCGGCCTGGTCACCGGCGCGACGGTGACCACGTCGTGCCCCAGCGGTGTGCTCTCGGTCATGGTGACCGGCCCCTTCAGGGCCTCCTGGTAGGAACCGTAGACGTGCTGTCCGATCAGCTCGGGATGGTCGGTGATGGCGTAGCGGATCCCGTCGGTCCCGAAGATCACGACGAAGTCGAAGCCGCCGCTCTTCTGCACGTCCACGGCCAGCGGCTGCAGCACCGCGGTCCGATTGGTGCTGTCCATGACAGCCGCCAACCCGGGATAGCGCGACAACGTGACGGCCGCGGAGTGCGTGCGGTGCTCGGCATCACTCGCCGCGTAGTTGTGGGCCTGCAGGACGAGCGCCGTCAGCGCCGCGCCGACCAGCAGCACCACCACGACCAGCAGCCACAGAGACACCTGCCCGGCGACACTGCGCACCCGCAGCCGCGAGCGCAGCCGACCCCGGGCGGACCGGTGCTCCCCCGGTCCGCCCGGTTCCGCGCCCCCATGGGCATGGCTGTCCACTCCGCGCATCCAGGCCGTCCCCGCACATCCGGGTCATGACCCCTCCACGCTGCCACCCGGCCCGAAGACGCGCACGCGCGAATCGCCGGAGGCCCGAACGGGCCATCGGGCAGACCGGTGGCCTGGAGCGGGACGGCCGCGGGCGAGGCGGGCGCCGTGGTGCAGGGTGCGGACGCCGTCGTGCCCGCTCCAGCGCAGCCGCATCGCGCCGGGCATCTGTGGCGGGTCTCGGATCGCCCGGCCCGGGTCCCGGTCGGCGTCCGAGGTGGCCGGGGAAACGGCACGAGGGCCTGTGTCCGCGCGTTTCGCGCGGACACAGGCCCTCGTGGGTCACCCCGGTGGCCCCTGTCCGGTCCCCGAGGCACAGGGGGAAAGCCGAATCGTCGGCTTAGTACCAGTGGTGGGTCTGCCAGAACGCCCAGGCGGCGTTCGGGCTGCCGTAGCGGGAGTTCATGTAGTCCAGCGCCCACTTGATCTGGGTGCTCGGGTTGGTCTTCCAGTCCGCGCCGGCCGAGGCCATCTTCGAGGCCGGCAGCGCCTGACCCAGACCGTAGGAGCCGGAGCTCGGGTTGGTCGCCGTCACGCTCCAGCCCGACTCGTGGGAGACGATCTGGCTGAACGAGGCCAGCTGGTCCGCCGGCACCATCTGCGCGGCGATCGCCTGCGGGGAGGCGTCCGCGGCCGAGGCCACCGCGGGGACCA
>NZ_JBHVVI010000199.1:0-11157 GCF_042883685.1 Kitasatospora sp. NPDC058190 | reverse complement strand
GAGCAACCCCCCGCCCCCCCCCCCGCGCCCCCCCCCCCCCCGGGCTGGGCCGGCCCCGCCGCGGGGGGGTGGCCGGGACCGGGCCGGGGGCCGGCCCCTACCGGGGGGGGGGGGCCGCCCCACCGCGCCGCCCGGTCGGGCCTGCCGGACCGGGCGCCCGCCGCCGCGGCTACTCGCCCGTGCGGCCGGCCAGCGCCCGGCGGCGGTGCTCGCTGGGCGTGATCCCGTAGGCGGCCCGGAAGGAGCGGGTGAAGTCGGAGGCACGCGGGATGCCCCAGCGGGCGGCCAGGGTGTGGACCGGCACGGCTCGCAGCGCCGGGTCCGCGAGGTCGCGGTGGGCCTTCTCCAGCCGCTGGCCACGGATCCAGGCGGCGACCGTGTCGCCCTGCGACTGCTGGGTGAAGAGGCGGTGCAGGTAGCTGACCGAGATGTGGTGCGCGGTGGCGATCACGGACGGGGAGAGTTCGGGGTCGTGCAGGTTGCGCCGGATGAACGTCCGCACGTTCTCCACCAGGGCCCGTTGCCGGGCGTCGTCCGGGACCGCCGCCTCGGCGTCGAGCTCCCGGGCCAGCCAGGCGGCCATCAGGTCGACCACGATCGTCCCCAGCCGGGGTGCCTCGACCGGCCCGAGGGCCGTGGCCTGCCGGTCCAGGCCGACGAGGAACTGCGCGAGCAGCGCGCAGGTGCCCTCCTGCCCGGAGTACGCCCGGCCCATCAGCTCGCGCAGGCGGCGAGGCGGCAGCGGCAGCAGGGACACGGGGAAGTCCACGCCCACGGCCTCGACCCGGGGTTCCGCGCGGCCGGCGGCGCGGACGCCGAGGCCCCGTACGTCGTACGGCTGTGAGCTGTCGAGCACGTACAGCTCGCCCGGATTGAAGGTGGTCGTCGGCACGCGGTCGTCGCGCGTCAGGGACAGGCCGCCGTCGAGCACCAGTGTGAGGTGGTACACCCCCGGGTCCGACCGCCGCACCATCTTGGCGGTCCGTCGGAACCTCGCGGGCGGGAAGGAGGATCTGAGGAGGGTCACCGGCCCCAGTTCCAGGCGCCGCATCTCCGCCTCGAAGTCGTCGGCGTGCGCACTGGTCATCTCGCTGTCCCGGGTCCGCCCGACCAGCTCGCGCCAGCAGTCGAACCGTTCGTTCGCGGGCAGGTCCTCGCCCGTGAACACACTCCCCGTCATCGCCGTCACGTCCACCGCTCCCTCCTGCACGCTTCCCTCCTGCGCACGCTCTCCTCCGGTCCGACGTGGCCTTCCCCTCACATCATGGCGAGGCCTTCCCCCCACTTCGTCAGGCCCGGTGACTCGCCCGAGCGTAAGGGGACGGTGACGGTACGGCGCCTGCCGGGGTGGCGGCCGTCGGCCCCGGCGTCCGCCGATTTTCCTCTTCCGATCATCTGCTGGTAACTTCTTCCTCGTCGGCAGGACAAGATCACCGAAGTGGTCGAGGACCGGCCGGAGCAGGCGTCGGTGGTGCAGCGGTAGCACGCCCACTTTCAGTGGGAGGGGTTCGTTCGATTCGGGCCCGGCGCTCCAACTCGCAGGGGCGGAAGTCGACTTCGACTTCCGCCCCTGCGGCGTTCCCGCGCCCGTCCGGCGGGCCGCGGGGCGGCGCCGGATGCGGCGTCACCACGGGCTGGGCACAGCTTCGTTATCGCCCCGTAACGCCCCGCTTTCGCCCGGCGGGTCTACCTTTGTCGACGCTCGGCCAACTCCACGCCCCCACAAGGGAGTAGTCATGTCCGTAGCCCGTCGGCGCACCCTCGCCGTGTCCACCGCCCTGCTGACCGTCCTGGGCGCCGCCGCCCCGGCCGTCGCCGCCACCGCCCCCACCCTCGTCCAGGCCCCGCTCGCCCACCACGGCGGCGGCCTCCTGCACAGCACCAGCGGCAACTGGGCCGGCTACGCCGCCACCGGTAACCGGTTCACCAGCGTCAGCGCCAGCTGGGTCCAGCCCACCGTCACCTGCTCCGGCGGCAACACCTGGTCCAGCTTCTGGGTCGGCCTCGACGGCGACGGCAGCAGCACCGTCGAACAGACCGGCACCGAGGCCGACTGCTCGAACGGCTCCCCGGTGTACTCCTCCTGGTACGAGATGTACCCGGCCTACCCGGTCAACTTCAGCAACACCGTACGGCCGGGCGACCACTTCACCGCGAGCGTCACCACCAACGGCAGCGGTTCCTTCACCCTCACTCTCTCCGACACCACGGCCGGCTGGAGCCACACCGTCAACAAGTCCCTCAGGAGCGCCTCCCTCGCCTCCGCCGAGGTGATCGCCGAAGCCCCCTCCAGCTCCACCGGGGTGCTGCCGCTCTCCGACTTCCACTCGGTGTCCTTCACCGGCGCCACCGCCAACGGCCGGAGCCTGGGCGGCTTCTCCCCGGACGGCATCACCATGGCCTCCGGCGGCGTCACCAGGGCCACCACCTCCGGGCTGAGCGGAGGCAACTCCTTCTCGGTGGCCTGGAAGCACAGCTGACACGACGGACGGGGCCGCGGGGCCGGGTTCCCCCGCGCGAATATCCCGCCGTCGCCCGCGGAGCCGGTCGGCGCGGTATTCCATGACGATCTTTCCGGCCGTCACCGGATTTTCACCACGCCTCCGCCGTTCGAATCCGGGCCGCTCCCGAAAGTGCTGCGACAGCCGGTATTCCGGGGGTAATTGAGGGTTCCTGGGAAAGGCAGGGATGATCCAAGTGAAAATCTTGACATGATCACGCCTTGCGTCGCATGCTGTGGGCGCCCGAGGCCACAGTCCGGGTACCTACGAAAGAGTGGGGAGGTGACAGGGAGATGAAGGTCAAGGTCGCCGAGAAGCAGGACACCGTTCGCACCACCACGCCGTACGTCGCCGGCTAAGGCGAATTCGGTGGGAGGTCCGCGAGCTTTCGGGCCTCCCACTCCCTCGGACGAGACGCTTCGGGAGACCTTGGAGAATCCGGCATGACTGCTCTTCACCCACGGGTGCGCCCTGCTTTCTTCGCGGAGCTGGACAACGCGGAAAGGCGACTCGAGTCCGCGGGCCCGGACGGCCCGGTCTTCCTCCTGGTCACCTCGCCGGACGGCGCCGGGAAGGCCGACACGGTGCGCGCGTGGCTGGCGTCGGCGGCGAGCGCGCGGCGCGCGGGCACCGTGGTGTCGGGCAGCGGCGACAAGCTGACCCACGGGTACCTGGCCGGGCTGCAGCCCCTGCTGGACCACGCGATCGCCGTCGCGGAAGCCGAGGCACCCGAGCTGGTCGCGGCCGCCGAACAGTCGCTGAAGCGGCTCCTCCCGCAGCGCGAGTCCCCGGCCTACCGGGTACCGAAGGACCTGACCGGCGTCGCCAGCCGGGACGAGCGGACCAGGTTCTACTTCCACGAGTACCAGGGCAAACTGCTCAACGGCGTGTACGAGTTCCTCGACGCCTTCCTCGCCCGGGCCGGGCAGCCGTACACCCTGGTCATCGACGACGCCGAGCGGCTGTCGCCCACGGTGACGCAGTTCCTCGACATCGTCGCCCGCCGCCGCACGCTGGGCCGGCGCGTGAGGATCGTCCTCCTGGTCAACGGCGAACCGGACGTCGCCCTCGCCGAGCACGCCGCCCGGGCCGCCCTGCCGCCGCTCTCCAAGGGCGAGGCCCGCGAGCTGATCGAGACCTGGGGCTTCGGGTCGCTGGCCGACAAGCAGTTCGACAACCTGTGGCGGCTGTCGCAGGGCAGGCCGGCCCGGCTCTCGGCGCTGCTGCGGTGCCTCGACGCGAAGGTCTCGCTGCCCGACTACCTGACCTTCGAGACGCATCTCGACCTCTACCTGAGCCTGCTCGGCGAGCGGCCCAGGTACGACCTGCTGGAGCGGTACG
This sequence comes from Kitasatospora sp. NPDC058190, assembly GCF_042883685.1. Classification (NCBI taxonomy): domain Bacteria; kingdom Bacillati; phylum Actinomycetota; class Actinomycetes; order Kitasatosporales; family Streptomycetaceae; genus Kitasatospora; species Kitasatospora sp. NPDC058190. The sequence goes on along the minus strand of NZ_JBHVVI010000199.1, from coordinate 7,315 downwards.
TCCGGGCCCACTGCTCGGACGACGATCCGATCGTGCTGCGCAACTACGAGACGTACGACGCCGGCACCAGGGAGCGGGTCCACCGGGAGGTGCTCGCCGGCCTCGCCGGAGGTCCCGAGGAGGTCCTCCACCCGATCCACCACCTCGGCCTGCGGGACGCCGCCGATCGGATGGTGGCGCTCGCCCCGCTGTCGATCTCGCTCCAGGAGATCGGCCTCTACGACACCTGGTTCGACCTCTTCTCCCGCTTCTGGGCGGACCCCCAGCTGCGCACCCTCCCCGGCGGCGGGCAGACCCACAACCTGGTCTACCTGCGGATGTCCTTCGTGCTGTACTCGCTCGGACTGGCACACGTGTCCATTCCGTATCTGGACACCTTCTACCAGCACTTCCCGCAGAGCCTCTACACGCCCACGGTGCTCTATTCACAGAGCATGGCGCACGGCCGGTACCAGTCGCCGCCGGACCTCGACACCGCCGAGCGTTTCGCCCTGCTCAACCTGGAGAAACTCGGCACGGAATTCCAGGACCACCCCAAATACGAGTACATCAAGGTCTTCGCGGAAAACGCCCTCGCCTACATCCGCGCCCGGCAGGGGCGAATGGACGAGGCACTCGCGCTCTGCACCGAGGGCATGGACCGGATGCAGAAGATCTACGGCGACGAGAAGTACGCACTGCACCAGTCGATCCTCGTCTACAACACCGCGCAGATCTACGAGATGGTCAAGGACTTCCCGAAGGCCTACGAGGTCTACCAGCGGACCATCGGCCTCGACCCGAACTACGGGGAATACGCCAACGACCTGGCCAACATGCTGCAACGCACCGGACGGTTCGAAGAGGCGCTGGAGTACTACGAACGGGCCATCGAGCTGTGCCCGCCGTACTACGAGGCCCACCTCAACCGCGCCCGGCTGCACACCCAGCGCGGAGACTCGGACAGCGCCGAACGCGACTTCCGGCGCGTGGTGGAACTCAAACCCGGGGAGGCACGGGCACACCTGGGGCTCGGGGTGCTCCACCTCAAGCGGGGCAATCCCGCCGAGGCGCTGGTCAGCCTGGACGCCGCCGTCTACCACGACCCGAGGAACGCGCAGGCGTGGAGCAACCGGGGCCTGGCCCAGTCCGAACTCGGGCGCGCCGACGAGGCGGAGGAGAGCCTGCGCACCGCGGTGGCCCGCAACCCCAAGCTCACCGAGGCCTGGAACAACCTCGCCCACGTCCTCCACACGAGCGGGCGCCCGCAGGAGTCGCTGAGCTGCCTCGACCGCGCGGTCCAGCTCTCCGACGACCCGGACTACGTCTACAACCGGGCCGTGCTGCGCCTCGAACTGGGTGACACGGCCGGGGCCCGCGCGGACACCGAGCTCGCCGCCGAGCGCGGTGCCGACGCCGTCGACCTGGCCGACCTGCACGCCCGACTGTCCAACGCCTCGGCCTCCGCAGCGGATTAGGCCATGTCCGACCATTAGCGGCGGATCAGCGCGCGGCGTCCGGGTGCGTGCATCGCCGGCATCGACAAGGAGCACCACGTGCCACCCGCTGAGCGCAGCGAGCAGTCCCAGCGTCGTTCCCTCCGTGCACTGCTGTCGGCGTACGCGGTCAGCCAGTTCGGCAACTGGCTGTTCCGCACGGGGGTCGTCTACTACGCGTACAACCAGAACCACGGCTCCAACGCGGTGCTCACCACGGCGATCGTGCTGGTGTACCTGCCGATCCTGTTCGGTTCGCGGCTGCTGGCCCCCCTGGCCGACCGCCACGACACCCGGCGCACCCTGATCGGGTTGGACGCGCTGCGCGCCGCGGTGCTCGCGGTGCTGCTCGTCGTCGAGCTGGCCGGCGCCGCCTTCACCTCGGCGGCCACCATCGGCGTCATGGCGTTCCTCAGCCTGCTGACGCCGTTCTTCACCGCCTCCCAAACGGCCTACCTGCGGCGGGTCCTGCCGGCCGAACGGATGCCCGCGGCGCTGGCGGCGGTGTCCCGGATCGACTGGACGATGTTCATCCTGGGCACCGCGGCCGCGCCGCTGATGCTGCAGGTCAGCGACCTGCCCACGCTGACCTGGCTGGACATCGCCACCTTCGTCGTCTCCGGGCTGCTGCTCCTGCGGCTGGTGCCGGCACCCGCGGTCACGGGCGCTCAGCGCGGTGCCGTCGCGGCCGGCTCGGGCGGGCCGCGGCTGACCGGGAGCAGCAGGCTGCTGCTGGTCAGCGTCCTCGCACTGAACGCCGGTGCGGGGCTCATCAACGTCTACCCGAACGTGGTCGCACGGGACTTCCTCGGCGGCGGCGCCACCTGGCTGAGCGTCATCAACCTCGCCAACGGCTCCGGGGCGGTGATCGGCGCCACCCTCGCCGGACGGCTGCGCAAGCAGCGGGGGCTGCGCCCGGGCGTGCTCGCCGCCCTGGTCGTCGCCCTGTCCCTGGCCTGCATGACGTTCGTGACCGACGCCTGGGTCGCGGTCCCCGCCAGCTCCGTCATGCTGGGGGCCGGTCAGGTGTTCGCGGTGCTCTTCCAGTCGCGGATCCTGGAGAACGAGCCGGTCGCGGTGGCCGGCCGGGTGTCCGGGCTCTTCACCCTCGGCACCTTCGCCGGCGTGACGGTGAGCATCCTGTTGTTCATGGCGGTCACCGGCTCCGGAGCCGGCTCGATGCGGCGTTCCTTCACCGTGTTGCTGCTGCTGGCCGCGGCCGCCGCCCTGGCCTCGGCGTTGGTCGGCGGCGCCGCGCTGCGGCGGTACGGGGACAAGGCGCCCGGGACTCCCGAGTTCCCTGAGACTCCCCAGTCCCCCATGGGCCACGAGACTCCTGAGGACCGTACGGCTCCTGAGGATCACCGGACCCCTCAGGCAGAGGCGGCGGCGGTCGCGCTGCTGGTGCGGCAGGCGGGACGGGCCTTCGCCACCGGAGTGACGGTCGCGTCGACGGTCCGCGACCGGATCCCGCACGCCACCACGGTCAACTCCTTCGTCACCGTGTCGCTCGACCCGGCGCTCGTCATGGTCTGCGTCGAGCGCGGTTCGCGCCTGGACGCCTTGGTCGCCGAGGGATCGCCGCTGGGGATCACCGTGCTCTCGGCCCGACAGCGGGACACCGCCGTGCACTTCGCCAAGCGCGACCGGCCGACGGGGGAGACCCAGTTCGACGGGTACCCCTGGAAGCCCGGCAAGGACAGCGGCGCGCCGCTGCTGGAGGCCGGCACCGCGTGGATCGAAGGCCGGGTGCGGACGGTCATCCCGGTCGGCGATCACTCGATCGTCCTGGCCGAGGTCCTCTCGTTCACCCGGCCGGACCAGCAGGAGGACGGGCCCCTGGTCTTCTTCGGTGGTGGATTCCACTCCCTCGCCCAGCACCCGCCCGCCGCGAAGTCGCCCCCCGAGGAGCTGAACGATGACCTTCGACCACCCGCCCGCACACCGGAGTTCCGAAGCGGAGAAGCTGCACGGGAGAGTGGTCGAGGACCCCTACCGGTGGCTGGAGGATCCGCGGAGTGAGGAGACCAGGCGCTGGTCGGCCGCGCAGCGCGAACTGTGCGACCGCGTCCTCGGCGAACTGCCCGGCCGGGCCGAACTGCGCGGGCGGATCGCCGAACTGCTGGGAACCGGCAGTGTGAGCGCCCCGGTCTGGCGCGGCCGGCGGCAGTTCTTCACCCGCCGTCTCCCCGACCAGGAGCGCGCCGTGCTGCTCACCGTGGGGCCCACGGGGGAGGAGCGCGTCCTGCTCGATCCGCTGCGGCTGGACCCCTCCGGCGGCACCACCCTGGACGCGTGGCAGCCGGATCCGGAAGGGCGCCGGCTCGCCTACAAGATCTCCCGGGGTGGCAACGAGGAGTCCCACCTCCACGTGCTGGACGTCGCCACCGGCGAACTGCTGGAAGGCCCCATCCCGCGCACCCGCCACTCGGCCGTCGCCTGGCTGCCCGGTGGCGCCGCCTACTACTACGTCCGCCAGCTGCCGGAGGTCGGCGACGGGAAGTCGACGGCCGCCGGGCCGGGGCACGGGCGGCGGGTCTACCTGCACCGGGTCGGCACCGATCCCGAGCTGGAGGACGTCCTGGTGTTCGGGGAGGGCCTGCCCGACACCAGTGACGTCGGCATCCTGGTCAGCCAGGACGGACGCTGGCTGAGCCTCGGGGCGTCCCGGGGCACCGAGAACCGCAGCGACCTCTGGCTCGGCGACCTGGCGGCCGGTACGCCGCAGCGGCCGGTGTTCCGCCCGGTCCAGGTGGGCGTCGACGCCGACACCGGCCTGTACATGTGGCGCGACGGCCGGGCCTACCTGTTCACGGACCGGGACGCGCCGCGCTCGCGGCTCTGCGTGGCCTCCCCGTCCGACCTGTCCTACGGGTCCTGGCGCGACCTGGTGCCGGAGGACCCCGAGGCGGTCTTGACGGACTTCGCCATCCTGGACGGTCCCGAGCTGGACCGGCCGCGCCTGCTGGTCTGCTGGACCCGCCACGCCGTCAACGAACTGACGGTCCACGACCTGGAGACCGGCGAGCGCCTCGGCACCGTGCCGACGCCGGGCGTGGGGGCGATCGGCGGCCTCCACGAACGGCCGGAGGGCGGCCACGAGGCCTGGTTCTCCTACACCGACAGCACCTCGCCGGGGTCGATCCTGCGGTACGACGCGCGCTCCGGCACCACCGGCGTCTGGGCGGCCACGCCCGGCATGGTGCCGATCCCGAAGGTGCGGAGCTCGCAGATCGCCTACCGCTCCACCGACGGGACGACGGTCCGCATGCTGGTGGTGGAGCCGCTCGAGCGCGGCGGGCCGCGTCCGACGATCCTCTTCGGTTACGGCGGGTTCGGCTCGTCCATGGTCCCCGCCTACGACCCGTCGGTCCTGGCCTGGGTCGAGGCCGGCGGCGTCCACGCGGTGGCCCACCTGCGCGGCGGCGGCGAGGAGGGCGAGGACTGGCACCGGGCCGGGATGCGCGAGCACAAGCAGCAGGTCTTCGACGACTTCCACGCCGCCGCACAGGCGCTGATCGACGGCGGCTGGACCACCCCGGCCCAGCTCGGGATCCACGGCGGATCCAACGGGGGCCTGCTCGTCGGCGCCGCGCTCACCCAACGGCCCGGCCGCTACCGGGCGGTGGTGTGCGAGGCGCCGCTGCTGGACATGGTCAGGTACGAGCGTTTCGGGCTCGGACGCCTGTGGGTCGCCGAGTACGGGTCCGCGGACGATCCCGAGGAACTCGGGTGGCTCCTGGGGTACTCCCCGTACCACCACGTGCGGGAGGGGGAGGCGTACCCGGCCGTCCTGTTCACCGTGTCCGAGAACGATGCGCGGGTCGATCCGATGCACGCGCGGAAGATGTGCGCCGCACTCCAGCACGCCACGAGCGCCAGTGCGCCGGTCCTGCTGCGCAGCGAGTCCGAGGTGGGACACAAGGGCCGGTCGATGACCCGGGTGGCCGCCCTGGCCGCCGACACCCTCGCGTTCCTCGCCCGGCACACCGGGCTCGAACTGCCGTGATTCCACCGTGAATTCGCCAACCATCCGCCAGGACAGCCGCCAGCACAACCGCCCAGACGACATCGAGGTTCAGATGAGTGACCAGCCGCCCGCCCGCCGCGTCGTCGCGATCGTCGACGCCTACTCCAGCGGCCGCTGTCTCGCCCCGATCTTCCGGGAGCGGGGCTTCGACTGCGTGCACGTACGCAGCGCCGCCACCACCAACCCCGCGTACGAGCGCAGCTTCCGGCCGGACGACTTCATCGCCGACCTCGTGCACGACGGCGATGTCGCGCGCACGGCCGAGGCCGTCGCCCGGCTCGCGCCGGGGTGCCTGCTGCCGGGCATCGAGAGCGGGGTCGAACTGGCCGACGTCCTGAGCGAGACCCTGGGGCTGCGGACCAACGGGACGGCACTGAGCAGCGCCCGCCGGGACAAGTACCGGATGATGGAGACCGTGCGGGCGGCCGGTGTGCCCGCCGTCGAACAGATCCTGGCCACCGACCTGGACACCCTGCGCGACTGGTACGCCAAGGTGGGCGGCCGCGTGGTGCTGAAACCGGTCAAGAGCGCGGGCAACGACGGCATCCACTTCTGCGACGACGCCGGCCGGGTCCGCGCCGCGTTCGACGCACTGATCGGCGCCGACAGCGCCCTGGGCGCCCGGAACCGCGCGGTGCTCGCCCAGGAGTACCTCGTCGGCGCCGAGTACATCGTGAACACCGTGAGCCTGGGCGGCAGGCACCACGTCACCGACATCTGGATGATGCACCACATCAGCGCCAACGGGGTCCGCGACCTGGGCGGCAGCGCCCAACTGCTGCCCCGGCACGGCGCCGAGCAGGACGCCCTGGCCGCGTACACCTGCCAGGTCCTCGACGCCCTGGGTGTGCTCGACGGCCCCGCGCACACCGAACTCAAGATGACGCCGGACGGGCCGCGCCTGATCGAGACGGCCGCCCGGGCCTGCGGCGCCGACCTCCACGTCCCGGTGAAGGCCGCGATCGGCGAGAGCCAGCTGGACTGGACCGTCGACGCGTACGTCAACCCCGAGCGTTTCCTGGCGCGTTGGGACGACGCCTACGAACTGGCCAGGCACGCGGGGCTCGTGAACATGGTCTCGCCCGCGGCCGGCATCCTGCGCGGCTACCCGAAGATGGCGCAGCTGCGCGCCCTCGACAGCTTCCACGACCTCGCCCTGGCCGTCCGGCCCGGCGGCCGGATCCACCGGTCGGTGGACGACTGGACCTACCCGATGCGGGTCTACCTGGTGCACGAGACGCAGAGCACCGTGCTGCACGACATCCTGACCGCGCGTCACCTGGACGGCGACGGTTTCTACGACATCGGGTGACCGGTGTGACCGGTGTGACCGGATCCTGGAATCGCGGGCGGGGACGGGCCGGTTGTCGTACCGTCCTGGATCATGGATCTCGAATTCGCCGCCCGCTTCGCCCAGGACTGGGCCGCCGCCTGGAACTCGCACGACCTGGAGCGCATCCTCGCCCACTTCACCGAGGACGTCGTCTTCGCCTCGCCGCGGATCGTCGAGATCATCGGAGACCCGTCCGGCGAGGTGCGCGGCAAGGACGCCCTGCGTGCCTACTGGGCCAAGGGCCTGGAGTACCTGCCCGATCTGCACTTCACGGTCGAGGACGTCCGCGCCTCGGTCGACACCCTCGTCATCAACTACCGCAACGAGCGCGGGTGGGCCGTCGCCGAGGTCCTCACCTTCCGCGACGGCCTGGTCTGCCGCGGCCTCGGCGCCTACGGGCCCGCAGTGTGAGGCGGTGACCGGCTGGATCCACCGACCTCGGTCAGCAGGGGCGGGGCCGCCGACCGGGTACCCGAT
>NZ_JBHVVI010000198.1:0-11159 GCF_042883685.1 Kitasatospora sp. NPDC058190 | reverse complement strand
GATCGACGTTTTACGACTGGCCACGATCCACCACCTTACCCGGGCACCCCCGGCCGTGTGGCGGCCCCTGACGGACTTGTCAGGGGGCCGTGATCCGGCCCGACGCGGCTGGCGCGGGCCGCGCTGGACGCGGCCCGCGCGCAGGGGCTCACCGTGCTGTCTCTGAACGGCCTCAGGGCCCGGAAGGTGCGGGTCAGACCGCCGCGGGGACGACGGGCTGGGACTGGGTCGCGCAGTGGATGCCGCCGCCACCGGCGGCCACGGCGTCGATGTTCACCGGGACGACGGTGCGGCCGGGGTACTCGGCCGCCAGGATGGCGCGGGCCGCCTCGTCGGCGGCCGTGTCCCCGAACTGCGGCATGAGGACGGCGCCGTTGGCGGTGTAGTGGTTGGTGTAGCTCGACAGGAAGGCGGCTCCGGTTCCGCGGATCCTGCTGTGGTCGGGGCCGGGGAGCTCCACGATCGTCAGCGGGCGGCCCTTGGCGTCGGTGGCGGTCTGCAGGACCTGCTTGGCCTGGGTGTAGACGTTGACCCACAGCGGGGCGGCGCCCGGTCCGGGCTTGTCCAGGATGACCCGCCCGGGCGCGCTGAACCGGGCCACGCAGTCGATGTGGCTGTCCGTGATGTCCTGGCCCGCCAGGCCGGCCAGCCAGATCACCTTCTCCACGCCGAGCGAGGACTTGAGTCGCTGCTCGATGTCGCTCTGGCTCAGCCCGGGGTTGCGGTTGGGGTTCACCAGTGAGCTGACGGTGGCGAGCAGCGTGCCCTGCCCGTCGGTCTCCAGCGAGCCGCCCTCGCCCGTGAACGGGGCCTGGACGCGGTTGATCCGGTACTGGGCGAGCAGCGCGGCGGCCACCTTGGCGTCGTTGGCGAAGGACTGCTCGTAGGGGGTGCCGGTCTTGCCCCAGCCGTTGAAGTCGGTGTCCAGGCCTGCGATGGCGCCCGGGCCGACCAGGAAGGTCGGGCCGAAGTCCCGGATCCACAGGTCGTCGTTGGAGATCGGGAGGAACGTGATGCCCTGGGAGGAGGGGATCGAGCTGGTGTCGCAGAGCGGGGTGGCGCCGGCCACCGAGTCCGGGTTGATCACCATCACGACCGGCTCGTAGCGGGAGATCTCCTTCGCGAGGTTCGCGATGTCCCGCTGTACGGCGGGGAGTTGGGCACCCCAGGCGGCGGTTGGTTCGGGCCAGGCCATGAAGGTCCGGGTGTGCGGGTCGGTCTCGGCGGGCATGCGCGGCGTCGGCGTGGGGCTCGCGGCGCGGGCGGTGCCGGCGAGGAGCGGACCGAACGCCACCAGGGGAGCGGCCGCGGCGCCGAAGCGGAGGAGCCGACGTCGGGAGATCGGGGGCTTGTCCATCTGGGCCTCGTGCGGGGTCGGATCGCCCCGGGCAGTCGGATGCGGGCCGGGCGGAGCGTGCCGTCGGCGCGAGCCCGGGGCAGGGCGGTGCGGGACGCCCATATCCTGCCCTGAACTGAAAATTCAGTCAATATCCATCGCTGGGCGCGAGTGTCCGCTCTCGTGGCGATTCGCACCGCGACCGGGGGCGAGTCGGGTCCTGTCCGTCGCTCGCGAACTGGGCCCGTACCGACACCCCCCGCGGGGTTTCGGCCCGGAGGGTGTCGGTACGGGTGAGCGCCGGTCGAGCGGCAGGTCATGCGGGAACTGGCGCAGCGCCGGCTGGTCCCCTCGGCCGCCCGGGAGGCGCAGGCGCAGATCCGTGGGCTCGCGCAGGCGGAGGACTCCGCGGTCGCCTCGGTGGAGCCCGACGTCCGCTTCCACCGCTCGCTGGTCGACGCCGTCGGCAGCCCGCGGCTGAGCCGCACCCACGCCTCGATCATGGCGGAGATGCGCCTGTGCATGGCCCAGGTCCAGACGTACAAGCTGCTCAGCATCGCCGAGATCGCCGATGAGCACGACGCGATCCTCGCGGCGATCGCCGAGGGCGACGCCGAGGGCGCGGACCGGGCGCTCGCCGTCCACCTGGACCGGGCGAGCGAACGGCTGCGGGCCCGGATGGGCTGACGCGTCCGAAACGGCCGGCCCGCCGGGCGGGCCGCTCAGCGCTTCCGTTCCAGCTCCGTGTCGACGGCGCCGCGGAGGAGCCGGCGGGCGTGGTCGAGGGTCAGGGAGCCGCTGAGCCAGCGCACGCTGAGGCCCTCGATCAGGGCCGTGAGCCGTTCGGCGGCGGCCGCGTGCGCGGGGGCGGTGCCGGTGGGGTTGGCGCGGGCGAGGAGTTCGGCGATGTCGTGCACCCAGGTGTGGGTGCTCCTCGCCAACTCCTCGCGCAGGTCCGGTTCGAAGACGGCGGTGGCCCGCAACTCGCCCCAGGCGGTGCTGTTCTCGCGCACCTCGGAGGCGTCCTGGAGTTCGCGCAGCAGGACCCGCTCCAGGTCGGTGCGCGGGTCCTCGGCCCGGGGCGAGGGCTCCTGCTCCGCGGTGTAGTGGTCGGCGCGGTCGCTGATGAACTCCAGCGTCCGGCGCAGGGTGCCGGCCCGGTCGGTGAAGTGGTAGTAGATCAGCGCGGTGGACACCCCGGCCTCGGCCGCCAGCTCGCCCATGCGCAGTCCGCGTACACCGCGCCGAGCGATGACGCGGGTGGCGGCTTCAAGGATCCCTGTCCGACGGTCCGACATGAGTGCTCACCCTACCGGGCTTCGGGGCTTCTCGTTACACAATCCTGACGAAAACTTCAGGACGCCTGCCCAGGTGGCCGACGAGCCGGACTCCCTGGTCAGCGCGCTGGTCTGCCCTGGTGTGTGGCGGCGGAGTGGGGTCCTCCGGGGTGCTCGGGGGGTGACCGGCAGGTAACTGGCCTCCAGGGGCTTGACTGAATTTTCAGTGCGGTGAAGGATGCGGGGCAACCCCCACACCTCCCACCTCTTCCAGGGAGCGTTTCTTGAACACCTCCACCCCCTCAAGGCGAAGCCTGCTCCGATTCGGCGCGGCGGCCGTGCCGCTGGCCGCCCTCACAGCGGCCTTCCCGTCGATCGCCAGGGCCGACGACACACTGACGGGCACCCCCGCGCCGAGGCTGCGGATGCCGGCCGAGAGCGACCGGCACGACCGCACCTTCATGGCCTGGCCGGCCCTGTCGTCGATCTGGGGCAGCAAGCTCTCGGCCGTCCGCGACGACGTCGCCCGGGTCGCCTACGAGATCTCCCGTTACGAACCGGTCGTCCTGGTCGCGCGCCCCGGCCAGGCCGCGGACGCCCGGTACTGGTGCGGCCCCGGCGGCACCTACGGCATCACCGTCGTCGAGATCCCCAACGACGACCTGTGGATTCGCGACTTCGGCCCGACCTTCACGGTCGCGCCGGGCACCATCGCCGGTGTCGACACCAACTTCAACGGCTGGGGCAAGACCGGCACCCCCTACTACCAGCCCTTCGCCGAGGACGCGGCGGTCGCGGCGACCCTCCTCGCCGAATACGGTGTCAGCCGGGTCCGCGCCCCCTTCGTCGGCGAGGGTGGCGCCCTGGAGACGGACGGCCAGGGCACCCTGCTGGCCACCGTCAGCTCGCTGGTCAACCCCAACCGCAACCCGGGCATGACCCAGGACCAGGTCGAACAGGCCCTGAAGAGCACACTCGGGATGGACAAGGTCATCTGGCTCGCCGGCCTGGCCGGCCAGGACATCACCGACGACCACATCGACTGCCTGGCCCGCTTCACCTCGCTCGGGCGGGTCATCCTCGACAAGCCCGGCCCCGGCACGGACCAGATCTGGATCGACGTCTACCAGCAGGCCAAGCAGGTCCTCCAGAACGCGACCGACGCCCAGGGCCGCGCCCTGACCGTGGTGGAGCTCCCCGGCCCGGACCGCGCCCTGATCCGCGGGCGCGGCAAGGACTTCCTGTCCAGCTACACCAACTTCTACGTCGCCAACGGGGCCGTGTTCGTGCCCCAGTTCGGCGACGGCTACGCCGACGGCACGGCCTACGCCATCCTGCAGGCCGAGTTCCCGGGCCGCGACATCGTCCAGGTCAACATCGACAACATCGCCTCCGGCGGTGGCGGCATCCACTGCGCCACCCAGTCCCAGCCCAGCGTCCCGCCGGTCGTCTGAGCCACCACCCGAGACCCCCGGCGGCCCGCGGGCCAACCCCACGGAGGCGGGCCGCCGGGCCCACCGCTCCACCCGCACACCCGATCCCGAAGAGGTATCCCGTGACCGTCACGTACCGCATGCCCGCCGAGTGGACCGAACACGAGGGCTGCCTGATGGCCTGGCCCGTCCGCGAGGACCTGTGGGGCGACACGCTCGCCGAGGTGAAGCGGGAGTACGCCGAAGTCGCCCGCGCCATCGCCGAGTTCGAGCCGGTGACGATGATCGCCCCGCCCGGCCACGGCGAGGAGGCGCGCGTCCTGTGCGGCGCGGGCGTCGCCGGCGTCACCGTCGTGGAACTGCCGCTGGACGACTCCTGGTTCCGCGACTCCGCGCCGATCTTCGTGCTCGACGCCGAGGGCCGCCGGGCGGGCGTGGACTTCCGCTTCAACGCCTGGGGCCGCAAGCACCACCCCTGGGACACCGACGACCGGATCAGCGCCCTGCTGCTGGAACACCTCGACGTCCCGGCGATCCGCTCCGAGATGATCCTCGAAGGCGGCGCGATCACCGTCGACGGCGAGGGCACCCTCATCACCACCGAGCAGTGCCTGCTGCACCCCAACCGCAACCCCGGCATGAGCCGGGAGGAGATCGAGGCCGAGCTCAAGCAGCGCCTCGGCGTCACCAAGGTGATCTGGCTGCCCTACGGCGGCCTGCTGGACACCGAGACCGACGGCCACGTGGACGGTGTCTGCGCCTTCGTCGCCCCCGGCAAGGTCGTCGTGCAGCTGCCCGCCGACCCCGGGCACCCGGACTACGCGCGGATGCGGGCCAACCGCGCCGTGCTGGAGCACTCCACCGACGCCCAGGGCCGGCCCTTCGAGATCGTCGAGGTCCCGCAGGCCGCGTTCGTCGAGGTCGACGGCAGCCGCATCGAGGTCGGCTACCTGAACTTCTACCTGGCCAACGGCGGTGTCGTCGTCCCGGTCGCCGACCACCCCGAGGACGAGGGCGCGCTGGCCGTGCTCGCCGCCGCGTACCCCAACCGCAAGGTGGTCGGCGTGCGCGCCCGCGTGATCGCCTACGGCGGCGGCGGTGTCCACTGCATCACCCAGCAGATCCCGGCCGCCCGCGCCTGAACCGGGCCCGTGCCCGGGCCCGACCCCGGGCACGAACCCTCGCCCGAACCCTCGTCAGTGAACGGAAGACAACCCTCATGAATCCCGCCGTCCCCGCGAGACGAACCCCACCCCGGCGGCGCCGCGCCCTCGCCACCGCCGCCCTGCTCTCCGCCGCGGCCCTGGTCGCCGCCTGCTCCGGCCCGCCGCACGGCGGGGGCTCCGGCCAGGCGGACTTCCAGCTGTCCGCCACCACCCCGCAGGCCAAGGGCGAGATCGATTCCTTCACCTGGGCCACCTACGCCGAGCCGCCCACCCTGGACTACATCCAGGCCTTCGACTACCCGCAGAACACGATCCTCTCGAACGTCTGCGAGAGCCTGATGCGCTGGACCCCCCAGCTCACCCTGGCCCCCGGCCTGGCGGAGAAGGCCTCCAACCCCGACCCGACCACCTGGGTCTACGACCTGCGCTCCGGGGTGCACTTCCACGACGGCACGGTGATGACCGCCGACGACGTCGTCTACAGCCTCGGCCGGCAGACCAACCCCGACAACGCGGCAGCCTGGGCCCAGGTGTTCCAGAACGTCGACTCCGTCACCGCGACCGGACCGCTCCAGGTCACCGTCAAGCTCAAGCAGCCCGACTCCCAGTTCCCGCAGTACATGGCCACCGCCGCCGGCGTCGTCGCCGCCAAGTCCGGCGTGGAGTCCGCGGGCAAGGACTACGGCACCACCGGCAGCCTCGACTGCACCGGCCCCTTCAAGCTCGGCACCTGGGCCAAGGGCCAGTCGATCGAACTGGAGCGCTTCGACGACTACTGGGGCACCAAGGCCAAGGCCAAGAAGGCCGTCTTCCGCTTCCTCACCGACCCCTCCGCCCGCACCAACGCGATGCTCACCGGTGACGTCGACGGCGGCTACCTGATCCCCACCGAGAGCTACGACCGGCTGAAGAAGAGCGGGCCGGGCACGCTCTACTTCGGGGAGGGCCTGAGCACCGTCAACGTCAACGTCACCAACATGCGGGGCGCGCTCGGCGACGTGCGCGTGCGCCAGGCGCTGTCGCTGGCCCTGGACCGCTCCGGCTTCATCAAGACCGGCCTGGCCGGCGCCGGCACCGTCACCGGCTCCCTCACCACCAAGGCCGCCTGGGGCAGCGCCCCCGACGACGTCCGCAAGACGGCCTTCGACGGCCTCACCCCCACCGCGCAGGACATCGAGAAGGCCAAGGCCCTCGTCAAGGAGGCCGGCGCGAACGGCAGGACGCTCGTCCTGGCCACCAGCACCATCGGCCAGGACGTCTCCCTGCTCGCCACCGCCGTCCAGGCCGCCGGGACGAAGATCGGGCTCGACATCCAGCTGAAGACGATCGCCCCGAACGCCTTCACCGCGCTGTTCACCGACGCCAAGGCGCGCGAGGGCATCGACATGTTCCCGGAGACGTACTACGACTCCATCACCGACCCGCTCGACCTGCTCGTCAACTTCCGCACCCGCGCCTACCAGAACTTCGCGGGCTACAGCGACAAGGCCTACGACGACCTGGTCGACCAGGCCACCGCCGAGTACGACCCGGCCAAGCGCGGCGCGATCGAGGCCAAGCTCCAGCAGGCCGCCTCCCAGCAGCTGCTGTGGATCCCGGTCGCCGAGTGGCCCACCGCGGTCTTCCTCAACAAGCGGATCACCGGCGCCCCGACCACCATCTCGTACATGTACTACCCGTGGGCCGCCGACGTGGGGGCCGCCCGGTGAGCTTCCTCCGATTCGCCGCCCGGCGGCTGGTCGAGATGGCGGTCACCCTGCTCGGCGCCTCCTTCGTGGTCTTCGGCGCGATGTACCTGGCGCCGGGCAACCCGGCGAGCTTCCTGCTGTCCGGCCGGTCCGCCTCCCCGGAGGCCCTCCAGGCGATCAACGAGCAGTACCACCTGGACGACCCGTTCCTGGTCCGGTACCTCCGCTGGCTTGGCCAGGTGCTCCAGGGCGACTTCGGGCGTTCCATCACCTACCGCACCGACGTCTCCAAGCTGCTCGCCGACCGGCTTCCGGCGACCCTGCTGCTGGTGGCCATGGCGCTGGTGATCGTGGTCGTCATCGGCCTGGTGCTCGGCCGGCTCGGCGCGGTGCGCGGCGGCGCGACCGACTCCACGATCCTGGTCACCACCACGATCGCGCTGGGCACGCCGTCCTTCGTCGCCGCCGTCCTGCTCCAGGGCCTGTTCGCGGTCAAGCTGGGCTGGTTCCCGACCGGCGGCGCCGGCGAGGGCCTCGGTGACATGCTCTGGCACCTCACCCTCCCGGCGATCGCCCTCGCGCTGTACCTGATCGGCATGCTCGCCCGGGTCACCCGCTCGGCGATGCTGGAGGCCCTGGAAGGCGAGCACGTCACCGTCGCGCGCAGCCGGGGCGTCCCGGAGCGCGAGGTGATCCGTCGTCACGTGTTCCGCAACTCGCTGGGCACCGTGCTGACCACCGGCGGCCTGATCGTCTCCACCCTGCTGGTCTGCACGATCCTGGTGGAGTCCGCGTTCAGCATCGGCGGGCTCGGCCAGCTGCTCGAACTGTCCACCACCACCAAGGACTTCCCGACCGTCCAGGCCATCTCGCTGATCATCGTCGCCCTGTTCATGACGGTGAACCTGATCGTCGACCTGCTCCACCCGCTGGTCGACCCCCGGGTCACCCTGGGTTCCAGGAGGTCCGACGCATGAGTGTCGCCCTCACCCGCCGCCCCGGCCTCGCCCGGATCAAGGCCGCCGGCGGCCCGCTCCACCTGCTCTGCCTCGGCTTCGCCGCCCTGGTGGTGCTCGCCGCACTGCTCGCGCCCTGGCTGGCGCCGTACGACCCGAACGGCGTCGACCTCGGCAACGCCCTCGCCGGGCCGTCGCCCGACCACCTGCTCGGCGTCGACGCCGCCGGGCGCGACACCCTCTCCCGGCTCCTGCTCGGCGCCCGCACCTCGCTGCTCGGCCCGCTCGGCGTCGTCGCCTTCTCCACGGTCGCCGGCATCGCGGTCGGCCTCGCCGCGGGCTGGCGGGGCGGCTGGCTCGACTCCGTCCTGTCCCGCAGCACCGAACTGGTCTTCGCCTTCCCCGGCATGCTGCTCGCCATCCTGATCGTCTCGGTGTACGGGGAGGGCCTGCTCGCCCCGGTCGTCGCCCTGGCGATCGCCTACCTGCCCTACGTCTCCCGCCTCACCCGCTCCCTGGTGCTGGCCGAACGGACCCGGCCCTACGTCTCCGCGTACCAGGTCCAAGGCCACTCCGCGGTGCAGATCTGCCTGCGGCACGTCCTGCCCAACATCGCGCCGATCGTCCTCGCCCAGTCCGCCGTCAACTTCGGCTATGCCCTGATGGACCTCGCCGGCCTGTCCTTCCTCGGACTCGGCGTCCCCGCCCTCACCCCCGACTGGGGCCGGATGGTCTTCGACGGCCAGACCGCGATCCAGCACGGCTACCCGCTCTCCGCGATCCTGCCGTGCGCCCTCATCGTGCTCACCGTCGTCGCCTTCAACGTCGTCGGCGAACGCTGGGCCGACCAGGTCGCCCGGAGGTCCGCATGAACGACCACCGCACCACTGGAAGGACCGCGTGAACGCCCTCGACATCCAGGGCCTCCGGCTCCGGCTGCCCGGCACCGCTCGCCCCGTCCTCGACGGCGTCGACCTCACCGTCGGCGTCGGCGAGACCGTCGCCCTGGTCGGCGAGTCCGGCTCCGGCAAGACCCTCACCTCCCGCGCCGCCCTCGGCCTGCTGCCGCCGGGCGCCGAGACCGAGGGCAAGGTCCTGGTCGACGGCCAGGACGTCCTGACCATGGAGCCCGACCGGCTGCGCGCCCTGCGCACCGGCCAGGCCGCGATGATCTTCCAGGACCCCCGGGCCGCCATCAACCCGCTGCGCCGGATCGGCGACTTCCTCACCGAGAGCGTGCGGCTCACCGGCACGATGAGCGCCGCGGACGCCGACCGGCGGGCCGTGGAACTCCTCGACGCCGTCGGCCTCGGACCGGAACTGCTGCGCCGCTACCCCGGACAGCTCTCCGGCGGCATGCTGCAACGCGTCATGATCGCCGCCGCCCTGATGGGCGACCCGGTCCTGCTGCTCGCCGACGAGCCCACCACCGCGCTCGACGTCACCAGCCAGGCGGAGGTGGTCGCCCTGCTCGGCCGGCTGCGCGAGCGCTTCGGCACCGGCCTGCTGTTCGTCACCCACGACCTCGGCCTCGCCGCCGCGATCAGTGACCGGGTCTACGTGATGTACGCCGGGCGGATCGCCGAACACGGCCCCGCCGCAGCGCTGTTCGAGCGGCCCCGCCACCCGTACACCGCCGCCCTGCTCGCGGCCACCCCGGCGCTGGACGCCCCGGCCGGCCGGCTCGCCGCCATCGACGGCCAACCACCGGACCTGCGGAGGGAGTTGACCGGCTGCGCGTTCGCCGAACGCTGCCGCCACGCGACCGGGATCTGCCGCGAGCAGGTGCCCGCCCAGCAGGGCGAGCACCCGGCCGCCTGCCACCACCCGCTCGAAGGGAGCCGCACCGATGGCTGAGCCCGTCCTGCGGGTCGGCGGACTGCGTCGCACCTTCGGCAGCGTGCAGGCCGTGGACGACGTCTCCTTCACCCTCGACGCCGGCGGCTCTCTCGGCATCGTCGGCGAGTCCGGCTCGGGCAAGACCACGACCGCCCGGATCGTGGTCGGCCTCGAACAGGCCGACGCGGGCGAGGTCCTGGTCCACGGCCGGGCCCGGACCGGCCGGGCGTGGGGGAGGGCCGAACGGCTGGCCCGCGCCCGGGAGGTCCAGATGGTCTTCCAGGACCCGTACCTCTCCCTGGACCCGCGCACCAGCGTCGAGGCCGTGCTCCGCGAGACCCTGCGGCTGCACTTCCCCGACACCGACCACCCGGCCCGGATCCGGGAACTCCTCGACCAGGTCGGCCTGGGCACCCGGGCCGCCGAGGCGCTGCCCCGGCAGCTCTCCGGCGGCCAGCGCCAACGCGTCGCCATCGCCCGGGCGCTGGCCGTGCGACCGGCCGTCCTGGTCCTGGACGAGGCGGTCGCCGCCCTGGACGTCTCGGTCCAGGCGCAGGTTCTCAACCTGCTCGCCGACATCCGCGAGGAGACCGGCATCGGCTACCTCTTCATCACCCACGACCTCGGCGTGGTCCGCTGCGTCACCGACGAGGTGATCGTGATGCGCCACGGACGGATCGTCGAATCCGGCCCCACCGCCCACGTCCTGGACTCCCCGGAGCACGCCTACACCAGGCTGCTGCTGGAGTCCGTCCCCCGGCCCGGCTGGGATCCCGACCGGATCGCCGCCGCGCGCCGCGCACTGTAAGACGGCCCGGGCCCCCGGCAGGTGGTGGGACCTGCCCGGGGCCCGGGCGAACGAGCACCACCGGCGGACGGCTCCGGGCCGGCAGCGACCCTGCCGGCCCGGCGCGTTCCGCCGTAGAAAGGACGACCGTGCAGGTCACCGTCGACGGAACCGCCGCGACCGAGCCGGCCGTGCACCCGGCCCCCCGACGCCGCCGCCACTGGCGGTTCACCGCCGTCCTGGCGGTGGTCATCACCCTCTGCGGAGCGGGCATCGGGCTGTACCTCAACGAACGCAACACCCGCGAGCAGACCAGGGAGCTGGCGATCCCGTCGGCACCCGACTGGATCGAACTGGACGTCACCGCCCAGGACGTCGACCCGACGGGCCAGCAGCTGACGCTCTACGTCACGCCCGTCCCGCACGGCAAGCTCGCCGCCGCACCGGACTCCCAGGCCTTCGCCCGCCCCGTCGAGATCACCCTGGCCGGCCTCCCCAAGGCCACCATCAAGGCGGCCGAGGGCGAGAGCGCGGCCGCCCAGGCCGTCCAGGTCGGCATGTACGAGGGCACCAAGACCGACTACCGTTCCAATTAAGTGATCAGGAGTGAGTCTTGGACCCAGGTCTGATCACTGCGTGCATCCCGAACGGTGGTGGATGCCCGACTGGTCGCCCGC
>NZ_JBHVVI010000197.1:0-11266 GCF_042883685.1 Kitasatospora sp. NPDC058190 | reverse complement strand
TGCGGACGGTCAGGTCCTCGATCACGACCACTTGGTTTTCGTGGACGAGTCGGGTGGTGAGCTTGTGCAGGAAGTCCCTGCGCCGGTCGGCGATCCGGGCGTGGACCTTGGCGACCTTGCGCCGGGCCTTCTCGCGATTCTTCGAGCCCTTGGCCTTGCGGGCAAGGTCCCGCTGGGCCTTGGCCAGACGCTCCCGATCCTTGCTCTCGGACCGGGGGTTGGCGATCTTCTCCCCGGTGGACAGCGTCACCAGACTGGTGATCCCGGCATCGATACCCACCACCGTGCCAAGCGCGGGCAGGGGTTTGACGCCGGGGTCCTCGCACAGCATGGAGACGAACCAGCGCCCCGCCGCGTCCCTGGACACGGTCACCGTGGACGGGGACTGCCCTTCGGGCAGGAGACGCGACCACACGATACGCAGCGGCTCCGCCATCTTCGCCAGTGTCAGCTGACCGTCGCGGTACCGGAATGCGCTGGTGGTGTACTCCGCGCTGTCTTGGGACTTCTTCTTCGACTTGAACCGGGGGTACTTGGCCCGCTTCTGCCAGAAGTTGGAGAACGCCCCTTGCAGGTGCCGGAGAGTCTGCTGGAGCGGCACGGAGGAGACCTCGTTGAGGAACGCCAGCTCCTCGGTCTTCTTCCACGCCGTCAGCATCGCGGAGGTGGCGTTGTAGTTCACCCGCTCCTGACGCATCGTCCACGCCTCGGACCGGGCGGCCAGCGCCTTGTTGTAGACAAGCCGCACACACCCGAACGTACGCGACAGCTCAGCTGCCTGCGCATCTGTCGGATAGAAGCGGAACTTGAATGCCCGCTTCACCTGAGTGGACGTCATGGATCACACATTAGCGGCAATCTTTGTGACCACCTGCGGCTGGTCAGCCTACCAAGACGCCGGATCGCCCTGGCGGCGAAACGGCCACCCCTGCCCCGCTACGCGGGAGCTTCGTTTCCTCCCCCGGCTGAAGCCGGGGGTATCCACGAAGGAGTCCTGATGAAGGTCGTCCTGTTCTGCGGCGGTTACGGGCTGCGGATGCGCAGCGGATCCTCCGACGACGTGCCCAAGCCGATGGCGATGGTCGGCCCGCGGCCGCTGATCTGGCACGTCATGCGCTACTACGCGTACTTCGGGCACACGGAGTTCATCCTGTGCCTCGGGTACGGGGCCCGGCACATCAAGGACTTCTTCCTCACCTACGAGGAGACGACGTCCAACGACTTCATCCTGCGCAACGGGCGGACCGAGCTGTTGTCCACCGACATCTCCTCCTGGACGATCACGTTCGCGCAGACCGGCATCGAGTCGCCGATCGGCGAGCGGCTGCGCCGGGTGCGCCACCACCTCGACGGCGACGAGATGTTCCTCGCCAACTACGCCGACGTGCTCACCGACGCCCCGCTGCCGGAGATGATCGAGCGGTTCTCCCAGCGCGACGCCGGGGCGTCGATGATGGTGGTGCCGCCGCAGTCCTCCTTCCACTGCGTGGAGTTGGGCGAGGACAACCTGGTGGGGGGCATCACCGCGGTGAGCGACATGCCGCTGTGGGAGAACGGCGGCTACTTCGTGCTCCGCCAGGAGGTGTTCGACCACATCCCGGAGAACGGGGACCTGGTCGCCGACGGATGTGCGGGGCTGGCCAAGCAGGGCCGGCTGGTGGCCCACCAGCACCGCGGTTTCTGGAAGCCGACCGACACCGTGAAGGAACGGGCCGCGCTCGACGCCGCCTACGCCCGGGGCGACCGCCCGTGGGCCGTGTGGGAACGGGACGGCGCGGTGGCGAGCGCGACCGGCGGCGCGGTGAGGAGCGCGTGATCCGGCTCGGGGCAGGCGGCCTGGACCGGATCGTCGCGGTGGGGGCGCACTGCGACGACATCGCCATCGGCGCCGGCGGCACCCTGCTGACGATGTGCCGCGCGCGGCCGGGTCTGCGCGTCGACGCGCTGGTGCTCTCCGGCGGCGGCAGCGAGCGGGAGCAGGAGGAGCAGGCCGCGCTCGCCACCTTCTGCCCGGGCGCCGACCTGCGCCTGACCGTGCTCAAGCTGCCGGACGGCCGGCTGCCCGCGCACTGGGACGAGGCCAAGGCCGCGGTCGAGGAGCTGCGCGCGCAGACCGAGCCGGATCTGGTCCTCGCCCCGCGCACGGAGGACGCGCACCAGGACCACCGCGGCCTGGCGAAGCTGATGACCACCGCGTTCCGCGACCACCTCGTACTCGGCTACGAGATCGTCAAGTGGGACGCCGACCTCGGCCGTCCGACGGCCTACCAGCCGCTGACGGACGAGATCGCCGAACGGAAGGTGCAGCTCCTGCAGGAGCACTACGCCTCGCAGCGGCACCGGCCCTGGTACGACCGGGAGGCCTTCCTCGGGCTGGCGCGGATCCGCGGCATCGAATGCCACGCGCGCTACGCCGAGGCGTTCGCCGTCACCAAACTCACTCTCCATCTGGGCACTCTCACTCTGGGGGACTGAACCTTGCGCGTACTGCTGACCGGACACCAGGGCTACCTGGGCACCGTGATGGCCCCGCTCCTCGCGGCCGCCGGGCACGACGTCGTCGGCCTCGACGCGGGCCTGTTCGCGGACTGCGTCCTCGGCCCGACGCCCGCGGACCCGCCGGGGCACCGGGTGGACCTGCGCGACGTCACGGCCGAGCACGTGGCCGGGGTGGACGCCGTGATCCACCTGGCGGCACTGTCCAACGACCCGCTGGGCTCGCTGGCACCGGACCTCACCTACGACATCAACCACCACGCCTCCGTACGGCTGGCGAAGCTGGCCCGCGACGCCGGGGTGCGGCGTTTCCTGTACGCCTCCACCTGTTCGGTCTACGGCGCCGCCGGCGGCGACGACCTGGTGGGCGAGGACGCCCCGCTGCGCCCGGTGACGCCCTACGCGGAGTCCAAGGTGCGGGTGGAGGACGACCTGCACGAGCTGGCCGACGACGACTTCACCCCGGTGTACATGCGCAACGCCACCGCCTTCGGCTACTCGCCCCGGCTGCGCGCCGACATCGTGCTGAACAACCTGGTGGGCCACGCGCTGCTGTCCGGCGAGGTGCTGGTGCTCTCCGACGGCACGCCCTGGCGCCCGCTGGTGCACGCCGCCGACATCGCCCGGGCCTTCGCGGCCGCGCTGACCGCCCCGCGGGAGGCGGTGCACGACCGGGCCTTCAACATCGGCAGCGAGGTCAACAACGTCACGGTCGCCGAGATCGCCGCGCAGGTCGCCGAGGCGGTGGACGGCGCGCAGGTGCGGATCACCGGGGAGAACGGCGCCGATCCCCGCTCGTACCGGGTGGACTTCTCCCGGTTCCGCGGCGCGCTGCCCGGCTTCGACTGCGAGTGGACGGTGAAGCAGGGCGCGCTCGAACTCGCCGACGCCTACCGGAGGTTCGGGCTGACCCGGGAGGGCTTCGAACGCGGCTTCACCCGGCTGGCCGTGCTGCGCCGGGCGTCCGAGGCCGGCACCGTCGACGACACCCTGCGGTGGCGCCGGTGACCACGCCCGGCGAGGAGATGTACGCGCTGGTGGAGCGGCTGTACCCGCTGTGCCGGAGCATCACCGGCGACGGCGTGCGCGCCACCCTGGAGATCATCGGCGAGTACGTCCCGTTGCAGGTGCACGAGGTGCCGACCGGGACGCAGGTGCTCGACTGGACGGTGCCGCAGGAGTGGAACATCCGGGACGCGTACATCGCCGACACCGCCGGCAACCGGGTCGTCGACTTCGCCGCGTCCTCCCTGCACGTGCTCGGCTACAGCGTGCCGGTGGCGGCGACCATGCCGCTGACCGAGCTGCGCGCCCACCTGCACACCCTGCCGGACCACCCGACCTGGGTGCCGTACCGCACCAGCTACTACACGCCGGACTGGGGGTTCTGCCTGGCCCAGGAGACCTTGGACGCCCTGCCGGACGGCGAGTACGAGGTGCGCATCGACTCCACGCTCGCCGACGGCCACCTCACCTACGCCGAGCACGTCGTCCCCGGGCAGGTCGCCGACGAGGTGATCGTCTCCTGCCACGTCTGCCACCCGTCGCTGGCCAACGACAACATGGCCGGCGTCGCGGTGGCCGTGTTCCTGGCGCGGGAGCTGGCGCGGCGGTCGCCGTACTACACCTACCGGTTCATCTTCGCGCCCGGCACCATCGGGGCGATCACCTGGCTGGCCCGCAACGCGGAGCGGGTGGAACGGGTCAAGCACGGGCTGGTGCTGGCCTGCGCCGGCGACCCGGGCCACCTGACGTACAAGCAGAGCAGGCGCGGCGACGCGGAGATCGACCGGGTGCTGCGGCACGTCCTGACCGCATCCGAACGCCCGCACCGCGTCACCGAGTTCACCCCGTACGGCTACGACGAGCGGCAGTACTGCTCGCCCGGATTCGACCTCGGCGTCGGCTCGCTCAGCCGCACCCCGTACGCCGGGTACCCCGAGTACCACACCTCGGCGGACAACCTGGACTTCGTCAGACCGGAGGCGATGGCGGACACCCTCGCCGTCTGTCGCGAGGCCTTCGCCGTGCTCGACCGCAACCGGCGCTACCTCAACCTCAGCCCGTACGGCGAACCACAGCTGGGCCGGCGTGGGTTGTACGACTCGCTCGGCGGCCGCAGCGACGCGAAGCAGGCCCAGATGGCCATGCTCTGGGTGCTCAGCCTCTCCGACGGCGAGCACAGTCTGCTGGACGTCGCCGAACGCTCCGGGCTGCCGTTCGACACGGTCGCCGTCGCGGCCGGCGCCCTGGAGGGCGCCGGGCTGATCAAGGCATGACGCGGATGACCACCGAGGGGATACAGACGACGACGGCCGGTCCGTCCGGGGAGACCGGGCGGACCGCCAAGCGGGGCGTGCTCGGCCGGCTGTCCTGGGGGCTGGCCGACCAGGCAGCCTCCAGCATGACCAACTTCGCGGTGGGCATCTACGTGGCCCGCGAGCTGGGGGTGACCGCGTTCGGCGTGTTCAGCCTGGCCTGGCTGACCTACGGCGTGGTGCTCAACGTCGCCCGCGGGCTGGCCACCGACCCGCTCGTGGTGCGCTTCAGCGGCGTGCCGGACGCGCCCTGGCGGGCAGCCGCGGCCCGGTCGACGGGGGCCGCGCTCGGCGTCGGTACCACCCTCGGCGCCGTGTGCCTGCTGGTCGGGCTCGGCCTCGGCGGCAGCGTGGGGCCCGCGTTCGCCTGTCTCGGCGTCGCCCTGCCGGCGCTGCTGCTCCAGGACGCCTGGCGGTTCGCGTTCTTCGCCGCCGGCACCGGGAAGAAGGCGTTCGCCAACGACCTCGTGCAGGGCGTCATGCTCGTCCCGGCCATGGTCGTGGCGGCCCGGGTGGGCACCGTGGCCGCCTTCCTGCTCGCCTGGGGCGCCTCCGCCGCGGTGGCCGCCGGGTACGGCTGCCTCCAGTCCGGCCTGCGGCCCCGGGTGACCCGGGCCCGCGGCTGGCTCCGCGAGCAGCGCGACCTCGGCAGCCGGTACCTGGTCGAGAACGTCAGCCTCAGCGGCGCGAGCCAGCTGCGGGCGTACGGGCTCGGCGCGATCGCCGGGGTCGGCGCGGTGGGCGCGGCCCGGGGCGCCGAGCTGCTGCTCGGCCCGTTCCTCGCGCTGCTGATGGGGCTGTCGCTGGTCACCGTGGCGGAGGCGGCACGGGTGCTGAGACAGGCACCGCAGCGGCTCGGCAGGTTCTGCTTCCTGCTGGGCGGCGGGCAGGCCGGCGCCGCGCTGCTGTGGGGCTCGGCGCTGCTGCTGATGCCGGACCGGCTCGGCGAGCTGGTCCTCGGCGACGTCTGGCACTCCGCCTCCCAGCTCATCGTGCCGGCCACGCTCGGCGTGGCCGGCGCCGGCCTCGGCAGCGGCGCGGCGGCCGGGCTGCGCGCGCTCGCTGCGGCCCGGCGCAGCCTGCGCTGCCAACTCTTCGCCTCCGCCTGCTACCTGGGCGGCGGGCTCGGCGGAGCCGCCGCGGCCGGAACCGCCGGCTCGGCCTGGGGCGTCGCCACCGCGACCGCCTGCGGCTCGGCCGTGTGGTGGCTGCAGCTGCGGGCCGCCCTGCGCGAGCGCCACCACGCTCCCATCCCCGTAGTAGAGGACGGCATCCCCGAAATGAGGACACCATGACCGCCATTCCCCGGTTGAGCATCGGGCTGCCCGTCTACAACGGCGAGGAGTACCTCGCCGAGTCGCTCGACGCCCTGCTCGGCCAGACCTACGAGGACTTCGAGCTGGTCATCTCCGACAACGCCTCGACCGACTCGACCCAGGACATCTGCCGCACGTACGCCGCGCGGGACTCGCGCATCCGCTACCTCCGGCTGCCCCGCAACATCGGCGCCGCGCCGAACCACAACCACGTGTTCACCCAGTGCCGCGGCGAACTGTTCAAGTGGGCCTCGCACGACGACCTGTACGCCCGGGACCTGCTGCTGCGCTGCGTGGAGGCCCTCGACGAGCGGCCGGACGTGATCCTCGCGCACTCCGGCCAGGCCGTCATCGACGGCGACGGCAAGGTGAAGGTCCCTTACGAGTACGGGCTCGCCACCGACTCGCCGCGCGCGCCGGAGCGCTTCCGCAGTCTGCTGTTCGAGCCGGGTGGCGACGACTTCTACGGGGTGATGCGGGCCGACGTGCTGCGCCGGGTGAAGCCGCACGACAGCTACCACCACGCGGACCGCACGTTCGTCGCCGAGATCACCCTGCACGGGCCCTTCCACCAGGTGCCGGAGCTGCTGTACTTCCGCCGCGACCACCCCACCCGCGCCGAACGGGCGAACCCCTCCATGCGCTCCCGGTGCGTCAACCTCGACCCGCGCCGGGCGGGACCGCTGCACCCGACGCCCCGGCTGCTCGCCGAGTACGTCTGGGGCTTCGCCTCGGCGATCCGGCGGGCGCCGTTGTCCGCGGACGACCGACGCGCGTGCTACGGCCACCTGGCCGCATGGATGACCAGCCGGCTCCGGCCGGGCGCCGGCGAGCGGGTCGAGGACCGCGCCCCGGTCGAGCCGGCCCTGCTCACGGTCTCCGTCGACGCCCTCGTGGCCGGACGCGAGGGGAGGCAGACATGACGTCGGCCGACCAAGTCCCGGTGCGCGTCGGGGTGTTCGGCCTGCTCGGCTCCGGCAACCTCGGCAACGACGGGTCGCTGGAGGCCGTGCTCGGCTACCTGCGCACCGAGCACCCGGAGGCGGTCGTGGACGCGCTGTGCGGCGGACCGGAGGTCGTCACGGCCCGGTACCGGATCCCCGCGACCCGGCTGCACTGGTACCGCGGGGAGTACCGGACCGCATCGCGGGCGGGCGCGATCGCGGCGAAGGGCCTGGGCAAACTCGTCGACGCCGTCCGCACCGCCGCCTGGGTACGCCGGCACGACGTGGTGATCGTGCCGGGTATGGGGGTCCTGGAGGCCACGCTGCCGCTGCGGCCGTGGGGCTTCCCGTACGCGCTGTTCCTGCTCTGCGCGTCCGGCCGGCTGCTCGGCACCCGGGTGGCGCTGGTCGGCGTCGGCGCCGCCGCGATCCGCGACCGGCCGACCCGGGCCCTGGTGCGCTGGTCGGCGCGGCTGGCCGCGTACCGGTCGTACCGGGACGCCCTGTCCCGCGACGCGATGCGGGCGATGGGCGTGGACACCGCGCGGGACGAGGTCCACCCGGACCTCGCCTTCGCCCTGCCGACGCCGCCCGCGAGCGCGCCCGCCGGCACTGCGGGCGTGGTCTGCGTCGGCGTCATGGACTTCCACGGCGGCAACGACGACCGGGCCGGGGCCGAGGAGATCCACCGGCGCTACCTCGACGGGACGACCCGCTTCGTCCGCGCGCTGGTCGAGGACGGCAGGCCGGTCCGGCTGCTCACCGGCGACGACGTCGACGCGACGGTGGTCGCCGAGATCCTCGAAGCGGTGGACTCGTCGCTGGTCACCGCTGCCGAAACGGCCTCACTGTCCGACCTGATGGAAGAGACGGCGGCCGCCGACACCGTCGTGGCGACCAGGTACCACAACCTGGTCTGCGCGCTGAAGGTCGGCACGCCGACGCTCGCCCTGAGCTACGCGGCGAAGAGCGACGCGCTCATGGACCAGATGGGGCTGGGCACCTACTGCCACCCGGCGCGCGAGGTCGACGCCGACCGGCTGATCGAGCAGTTCCGGGAGCTGGAGAAGCGCGCGCCGGAGCTGCGGCAGACCCTCGCCGAGCGGAACCTGGCCGCCACCCGGCGCCTCGAGGACCAGTTCAGCACGCTGACCGCGGCCCTCTTCCCCACGACCGACCACACCCACGCTTCGAGGGAGACGCCGTGAAGGCGACCGAAGTCCCGGCGATCGCCGGCGCGTTCATGTTCCGACCGACCCCGTACGCGGACGAGCGCGGCTTCTTCTGCCGCACCTTCGACGCCGACGTGCTCCGCTCGGTGGGCCTCGACCCGGACGCCTTCGTCCAGCACAGCGTGTCCCGCTCGGTCAAGGGCGTGCTGCGCGGCCTGCACCTGCGCTCCGGCGCGGGCGAGGCCAAGGTGGTGCGGTGCTCGTACGGGGAGGTCTTCGACGTCGTCGTGGACCTGCGCCCGGACTCGCCGACGTACCGCAACGTGGCCTTCTTCGAGCTGTCCGGCGAGACGCAGGTCAGCGTGTACGTCCCGGCGGGGTGCGCGCACGGTTTCCAGGCGCTGACGGAGACCACCGACGTCTCGTACCTGATCGACCGCCCGCACGATCCGGCCGAGGACGTGACGATCGCCTTCGACGATCCGGAGCTCGCCATCCCCTGGCCGCTGCCGCCCACGTCGATGTCCAAGCGGGACCGGGAGGCGCCGAGCCTCGCCGAGGTCCTGCGGCAGAAGGAGAGCTGAGGCCCTCGTGGACACCGAATCCACCGAAGAGTTCGCCCTGCCCCGGTCGCGGGCGGCGAACGAGAAACTGCACGCCGTGATCCCCGGGGGCGCGCACACCTACGCCAAGGGCGACGACCAGTACCCCGAGAACCTGGCCCCGGTCATCAGCCACGGCCTCGGTGCCCACGTGTGGGACGTCGACGGCAACCGCTACGTCGAGTACGGCTCCGGCCTGCGGTCGGTCAGCCTCGGCCACGCCCACCCCCGCGTGCTGGAGGCGGTGCGGCGGGAGCTCGACCGCGGCAGCAACTTCGTCCGGCCGTCCATCGTGGAGGTCGAGGCCGCGGAACGCTTCCTGGCCACGGTGCCGACCGCCGAGATGGTGAAGTTCGCGAAGAACGGCTCCGACGTCACCACCGCCGCGGTGCGACTCGCCCGCGCCGTCACCGGGCGAGCGCGGGTGGCCGTCTGCGGCGACCACCCGTTCTTCTCCGTCGACGACTGGTTCATCGGCACCACGCCGATGTCCGCCGGGATTCCGGCGGCGATCACCGACCTGACCGTGGCGTTCCCCTACGGGGACCTGGCCGCCACGGAGGAACTGCTCACCCGGTACCGGGACGAGGTCGCCTGCCTGGTCCTCGAACCCGCCGGCCACACCGAACCGCCGCCCGGGTACCTCGCCGGCCTGCGCGAGCTGGCCGACCGGCACGGCTGCGTACTGATCTTCGATGAGATGATCACCGGCTTCCGCTGGTCCGAGGCGGGCGCCCAGGGCCTGTACGGCGTCGTCCCCGACCTCTCCACGTTCGGCAAGGCGCTGGGAAACGGGTTCGCCGTCTCCGCGTTGGCCGGGCGCCGCGACCTGATGGAGCGGGGCGGGCTGCGTCACTCCGGCGACCGGGTGTTCCTGCTGTCCACCACGCACGGTGCGGAGACGCACTCGCTGGCCGCCGCGATGGCCGTGCAGACCACCTACGTCGAGGAGGGCATCACCGCCCGACTGCACGCCCTCGGCGAGCGGTTGGCCGCCGGTGTCCGCGAGGCCGCCGCCGGCATGGGCGTCGGCGACCACCTCGTCGTCCGGGGCCGGGCCAGCAACCTGGTCTTCGCCACCCTCGACGAGAACCGGCAGCCGTCCCAGCGGTACCGCACCCTGTTCCTGCGCCGGCTCCTCGCGGGCGGAGTGCTGGCCCCGTCGTTCGTGGTGAGCAGCGCGCTCGAGGACGCCGACATCGACCGCACCGTCGACGTGGTGGCCCAGGCGTGTGCCGTGTACCGGAAGGCACTGGACGCCGCCGACCCCACCCCCTGGCTGGGCGGGCGGCCGGTGAAGCCCGTGTTCCGCCGGTTGGCGTGACGCGACGTCAGCGACGCCCCCGCCGACCGGCGTCGGCCAGCCGGTCGACCAGCCACGCGGTCGCCGGTACCACCGCCAGCGCGGTGCACCAGCCGCCGAGGACGTCGGTCGGGTAGTGCGCGCCCAGCGCGACCTGCGCCCAGCCCATGGCGGCGCCGGCGACCAGCGCCACGGCGAGCACGAGCACGGTGGCGGCCGTCCCGCCGAGGCCGAGCCCGTCCCGGCCTCGGCGGCGAGCCGCGAGCATCGCCACCGCGAGGGCGAGCGCGGTGAGGAAGGCGGTGTGCCCGCTCGGGTAGGACAGGTTCCCGCCGTGGATGGTGCGTCCCACCAGGTGCTTCAGCAACGTGGCCGTCCCCACGGCCGTACCGACGCCGACGACGACGAACACCGCCGCCCGAGGACGCCGAAGCAGCAGGCAACCCGCCACGGCGGCCACGACCAGAGTCACGGCTCCCACCGGCTCCCCCAAGGAGTCCGCGGCCAGGGCGACGGACCGCCACGGCGGCCCCACATCGTCCACCGCCGCCCCGATCCGCGCGTCCACCCGGCCGGGCTCGCCCTCGCCGGCGTACCGGATCCCGAGCCCGGCGACCACCAACGCGGCGAAGGCCGCGACCAGCCCGAGCCACACGCGCAGCGACGGGGGCAGCACCGCGGGTGCCGGCCGGCCGGTCACACGCCCACCGCGTCCGGTCGACCCGCCGGCTCCGGCCAGGCGATCCCATGCCGGCCCCCCATCGCGCCCCCCACCCTCCAGCGACCACAACGGCCCCACGGACACCCGCTCCCGGTTGCCAACCCGACCGACAGTCCGGTCGCGGCCAACCCCTGACGGACAGTCACCGAGCTTGAACGGCGCCCCGATTCACCACGCCCCTGGAGCCGGACCCATGGTACTGGCGTACGGCGACATCCGAGCAGTGCCGGCACCACGCGAACACCCGGGCGAGAACCCCGCGGTGGTCACAGCAGCATCGCCTCGAACTGGAACTCCGCTGCGGTCAGTGGTTGCTCCGACCAGATGATCTTGCCGCGGGCCGTGTACCTGGTCCCCCACCGTTCGGCCAGTTGGGCCACCAGGAACAGGCCCC
>NZ_JBHVVI010000196.1:0-11343 GCF_042883685.1 Kitasatospora sp. NPDC058190 | reverse complement strand
ACCAGATGGGCCCGAGCGGCCCGCGGGTGGCCAGCAGCTCCAGGGTGGTCGCGACGATGGGCACCGCGTCGTCGTAGACCCGCCAGCCGTCGCCGGGTTCGGGAAGGCTCACGGTGAGACAATGAGATCACCTGGTTATGCCCCTGTATGGAGGAGGGGATTCAGGTGCGTCGCTCGATGTGGTGGGCGGCAGCCGCGGTCTGCGGGTTGGTCGCCGTCTCCTTGATCATCGTCGCGGTCCTGGTGAATCTGGACACCGCCAACCGCGTCGCCAGCATCGTGGGAGCGATAGTCGCAATCACCGGCCTGACCCTGACCCTTCGCTCGCTGCGGCACTCCCCAGCCGGCTCATCGACGCCGGACAGTACCACCAGCGCCCGGGACGTGACCGTGAAGGCCGAACACGGTGCCGAGGCCGCCGGGAACGACATCTATCGCGGCCCGCCACGACCCCGCCACACACAGACCACGCCGCCACCCCAAACGGACAAGCGCCGCGTCACCGCAAGGGGCCCGGGCTCGAAAGCAGCCGGCCGCGACATCATCGACAGCCGGGGCGACCCTCCATGACCCCACAGTGGCCGTGGAACAGACGCAGGCCCCCCGATCCTGGGACAGCGGGGCGGGAAAGCACTGCGCCACCACCGGCCACCTCCCACACGTGGGTCACCACGGAGAAGGGGGGAACCGCCGCTGCTGGGGACATTTACATTGACCAGCATCTCCCCCCGGCCAAAGAGCCGCAGTGGCCGATGGTGATCGGCACGATCCCGGCCGAGGCCAGCGCCTTCCAGCCCCGCACCGAACTACGCAAGACCATCGACGAGGCACGTGCGCGGTACGCGACGATCGTCCTGGCGAGCGAACGGCCCGGCACCGAACCACCCGACCCGCCGCCCGACGGAAATCCCGCCGGCCGCCACGCTCCCCGGACACAGGTCCTGGCCGGCGGCGGCGGGGTCGGCAAGACCCAGCTCGCCGCCCACTACGCCCGCCAGGCCCTCGGCCAGGGCACCGACCTCGTCGTATGGACCGACGCCACCGAGACCGCGACCGCCACCGCCGTCTTCGCCGAGGCCGCCGAGGCCGCCGAGGCCGTTCAGGTCCCCGGAGCCACCCACCGGGTCGAGGACACCGAGCAGGACGCCGCCCGGTTCCTGGCCTGGCTCGCCGCCACCGACCACACCTGGCTGATCGTCCTGGACAACGTCACCGACCTCACCCCCAAAGGCCCGTGGCCCACCACCAGCCGGGGCGGACACGGCCTGGTCATCGCCACCACCCGCCAACGCGGCGCCGCCGCCACCGGCGCCGGCCGCACCCTCATCGACGTCACGGCCTACACACCCGCCGAATCCGCCGACTACCTGCGCGAGCGCCTGACCCAAGCCGGCCAGACCCGCCTCCTGGACGACAGCGCGCCGGACCTCGCCGAGGACCTCGGCCACCTCCCCCTCGCCCTCGGCCACGCCGCCGCCTACATGATCAACACCCGACGCACCAGCAGCCGCTACCTCCAGCTCTTCCGCGACCGCACCCGCACCCTCGACACCCTCATGCCCGCCCGCACCGGCACCGACGGCTACGAACGCCCCGTCGCCGCCGCCCTCCTAATCACCCTCGACGCCGCCCAGCACGACGAACCGGCAGGCCTGGCCCTGCCCGCACTACGCCTGGCCGCCCTCCTCGACCCCGCAGGCCACCCACAAAAGCTCTGGACCACCCCTCCGGTCCTGCAGTACCTCACCCAACACCGGACAACGCCCGCCCAGCTGGGCCCGGAACCGGCATCAGAGGGCGAACCGGCCGCAGCACCGGTCCATGCCGACGACGCGCTCGACGCCCTCGCCCTCCTCCACAACTACAACCTGATCAACCTCACCCACGAGGGACACCGCTCCGTCGCCCTCCACGCCCTCACCGCCCGCGCCGCCCTCGACACCACATCCGAACCCGAACGGCCCCACGAAGCGGCCGCCGACGCACTGCTCGCGCTCTGGCCCGACGAAGACCACCTCGACCGTGACCTCGTAGCCGTCCTGCGCGCCAACACCGAGACCCTCACCGAACACGCCCAAGAACGACTCTGGTACCCCGACGGGCACCATCTTCTCTTCCGCGCCGGCCTGAGCCTCCTCCGCGCTGGCCTGCACGCCGAAGCGGTCCGCTACTGGACCCACACCACCGACACCAGCGAAAGCATCCTCGGACCCGACCACCCCGCCACCCTCACCGACCGCAACAACCTCGCCCTCTCCTACGCAGAGGCCGGACGCCTCGACGACGCCATCCCCCTGCAAAAACAGGTCCTCACCGCCCGCGAACACATCCACGGAACCGACCACCCCGCCACCCTCACCGACCGCAACAACCTCGCCCTCTCCTACGCAGAGGCCGGACGCCTCGACGACGCCATCCCCCTGCAAAAACAGGTCCTCACCGCCCGCGAACACATCCACGGAACCGACCACCCCGCCACCCTCACCGACCGCAACAACCTCGCCCTCTCCTACGCAGAGGCCGGACGCCTCGACGACGCCATCCCCCTGCAGGAGGCCGCCGTGGAAGGACGGGCGCAGGTGCTGGGAGCCCGGCATCTGGAAACGGTGCGTTCGCGACTCGGGCTGGCGGTCCTGCTGACGGAGCGCGGACGTGCCCTGTTGCCGGCGAATGCGGCCGAGGCGTGGCGGGATGCGTCCGCCGCTGTCCACGCGGTCGGCCCTCACTTGGCCGACGACCCCGGGCGGTATGGGCCCGTCCTCGCCGACGCGTACCGACTGGCCGCCGATGCCCTCGAGGCCGACGGACAACCCCAGGCCGCCGCCGAGTACCGCCAACGTGCCCTGCTGGCCGCCAACGCAGCATCAGCGGCCGAACCACCGGGCCAGGAAAGCAGCGGGCAGCCCGCTCCCACCTGATCGACCGTCCCGCCGCCGACGGCTGGGCGCAGCCCGGCGCCGGTTAGGTCACACGTGCGATTGCCTGGGGTGTGTCCAGCAGACCGTGCAGACCCGTTCCTGGTCAGAACTGGCTGCGGTGCACCCTCGGGCGGGTGGGCGGGGCCTGCTCGGTGCCGCGCAGTGCGAGGGCTGCGGTGCGGGTGCGCTCCAGCCAGCTCATGACCTGGCGCAGCGTGTCGGGGTCGCGTGGCGGGTGAGGTCGCGGACGGCCTGGTGGTCGTCGTCGGTGAGCGCGTAGAGGCCGGCGCGCTCCAGGGCGGTGTAGAGGGGCTGGGCGGCGGTGCCGACGAGGCGGCGGTGGGCGGCGTCGGTGGTCTGTCGGGCCTGGTGGGCGGCCTCGCGGGCGCATTCGGCGACGTCCTGGCGGTGGCGTTCGGCGCGCAGCGCGTTCTGGAGGGCGGTGTCGTGGTCGGGGTCGTAGCGCTTTGCGCTGGTGGTGGCGGTGTGGTCGCGTACGCGCTGCCACTCGGCCAGGGCGTCGGCCGCGGTGGCGTAGGCGATCTCGTCTCCGGCGTCGGCGTACCGGTCGGCGGCGCGCTCGTCCTCCCGGGCCCGGTGCAGGGCCTGCTAGATGGTCTCCAGGGTCATCCCGGCCGCCCGGTGGCAGACGTCGCCGAGCAGTCCGTGCTCCTGGTCGTCGTCCTCGTCTTGGATGAAGGGGGCGGGGTGTTGGGCGAGGGCGGCGTGCAGCGTCGCGCCAGCCTGCCACGCCTCGGCGTGCACGACGGGCTCCGGCACGCCGCCGCCGGGGCGGGCGCCGAGGACGACTCGGCCCTCCACCAGGGCCACCCAGCCGTCCAGGCCGTCGACGTCCTTCTCGGTCCAGCCGCGGGCAAGGCCGGCGCCCTGGTGAAGGGTGCGGCTGCAGTCGTGGCCGGACCAGCGCAGCCACATCGAGCCGCGCACCAGCGGGGAGCCAAGGGCCGGGCGGCCCCGGTCCCCTGCCGGCCTGCGGAGTCTGTTGCCGAACGGGTGCGATGCAACCCTCACGGGTCGAATTCCGCCATCCCGCTGAGCCCGCCCTTGTGATCGCCGTACATTCGCTGACACAAACGGAAGTTGAAGGAGCACTTGTGGACGGACACACGTTCGGCTCGGACAGCAGTGTGGGATCGACGCGGGCCCTCGTGGAGGCACGACTGCCGGCCGTACGGGAGCAGCGGCGCCGGCTCGAGGAGCAGCTGGCGGCCCTCATCGCCCAGGAGAACGCGATGGTGGCCGTGCTGGAGGGCTTGGATGTTCTGGCCCAGGCTCCACTCGGGGAGCGGGACCGGGTGCAGGGCACCGCGCGGGTCGGCGTCGCGCACGAGCCGCCTGCCGCCCGGGCGCAGTCGGCGCAGGAGCCCTCCGAGTCACCCGTCGCCGAGTCCGGCTCCGCTGGAGAGGCGGCTGGAGGCCGCAGCGCGGGCCCGCGCAAGGCCGTCGCCAAGAAGGCGGCAGCGAAGAAGACGGCGACCGCGCGGAAGGCGGCCGCCCCCGCGAAGCGAGCGGCCGCAAAGGCCGTCCCGGGGAAGGCGTCGACGACGGGTGCCCGGGAACAGGATGTGGCGCCCGCGCCGGCCCCGGCCGCGAGGAAGGCTGCCCGAGGCGCCTCCAAGACCACGGGCACGACGGCCGCCCGGGGAAAGGCGGCGCCCGCGAAAGCCCCAGGAGGTGCAGGCAGCCGGACGACGCCCGCGCCCACGGCGGCGGGCCGTCGGCGGCTGACCGACGCCGAGAGCGTGCTGGCCGTCCTCGGACAGGCCAAGGGCCCGCTGCGGGCCAGGGAGGTAACCGTCCTGCTCGGACTCGACGACCAGAACGGAGCACTCGACGCGGTGCGCACGATGCTCGAGCGCCTCGCCAAGACCGGACGGGCGCAGCGCACGGGCCGCGGCTTGTACGACGCGGTAGCTGGCTGACGGCCGTCACCCCTGTCGGACCTGGCTGATCCGGGGTGGTGCCGATGGGTACCTCGGCACCACCTCGGCCCGTTGAGGGGATTCGCGTACGCTCCTCCCGCTCCCTACGGCTGGTCGGCCCGTCGCTGCGGTTGCGGGCGGCTTTGCCCGGGTCTTGCCGGGACCACCCTCAGCCCAGCCGGACGACTGGTGAAGAGGGGCGGGAGCTGACCCGGACCCGGCAGGTCGAAGGCGGAGCGCCCTTTGTCCCTACCTGCCGCCGGACCGCACAGACTGGCCGGGTGCAGCACTGCAGGGCACCGCGCGGTGTGATCTGCCTGGGCCTTCACGCCACCGAGGCTGCCTTGGGGTCGATGTCCTGGGGTTCGTCCCAGGGCATGACGAGGCTGGCCTGGCCCTCCGCGCTCCAGGCGACGCGCAGGTCGCGGTTGTCGGCGTGGGCGCGCCAGCCGTGCATGCCCGCGTCGTAGTCGGCGCAGATCAGCGCGGCGCGTACCTGGGCCGGGCGGCGCGGGGTGACGCTTTCGTCCCAGGCGAGGACGTCCAGGACCGCGCGGCCGGCCAGGACGGCCCAGCCCGCGTGGGCGACCTGGCGCAGCCAGGTCGGGCGGACCCAGAGCTGGATGAACGGCGGCGCGCCGTATTCGACCTTGTGCGAGAAGGTCATGCCCGGGGTGCCGTCGGTGACGTGGGATTCCACGATGCCGTCGGCACCTCGGGCACGCGGGAGGAGTCGTGCCCGGCCCGCTCCCGGCCAGCCTTGAACGCCGGTTCCGGTGCCGGGTGCTCGGCATACCGGAAGTGCTCGTGCTCCCACGCGAAGCCGGCGCGTACCGCGCCCACCACCGCCTCGCCGATCAGCTCCCGCGCCTGCGCGACCCGCATCGGCTCCACCACCCTCTCCGCCCACACGCCGGTCCAGGACTCCTGGTATCGCACACCCCCGCACCGGCTGGCTCCGAAATCCCGCAACAACACCCGCACGGGACACCCGGTCTTGACAGGCCCGCCCGGGAGTCAGCCGGCGCTGCCGGCGTCGAAGCCCGGGCAGAGGTGGGCGCGCTACCGCCGCACGCCGAACGCCCGGCAGCCGGCGCCGTGGCGTTGCGGCGGTGGTCCGCCAAGACCGCAATGTGCTCCGCGACCAAGGGCAGCATCGGCGTGTCGGGGCGGCCCGGTTGCGTTCCCCTCCGTCGCAGCCGTGACGTTGCTCATGCCAGCCGCAGGCCGGGTCGGCTTCCGGCGACAGGTCGGGCCTCCATGGCTGGCCAGCCCCGCCGACTCTCACCACCGCACCACCTCTTGCCAGACCGGCACACCACAGTTCCCGCCGCAGGCATCGCGCGCCGGAACACGATCCGCCCGAATCCCCTTCCGCCACAACCGCCGTGCCGGGCACCCGTATCCGGCATGCGGCACCAATGTGCCGCCGCCGCACGGCCGGCCTCCTACAGCCGCCCTTCCGGACCGGGTCGGGACAGCAAATCCGCTGGACGGGCCGCCGACCCGGCGCAGCCGTGCAGCTTCCCGCCGGGCGGGATCGCTGCCGTTGGCAGCTTGCCGGTGCGGGCATCGCCATGAGATTCCGGGCACGGGCGCCGACCCAAAAGAGCGCCCGGTTCCCCACGTACGCGGAGGCGGTGTTGACGGAGGAAGCGGTCCCTGGGGACTGGCCCGGGCCCGATCCGGACGACGGGGAGGACGTCGAGATCCGCATCGCGAGCCTGCAAGGCCTTCTGCACGCCCTGCCGCACGACACCGCAGTGCGACGAGAGCTCGGCTTCGAACTGGTCGGGGCGCAGCGCTGGGAGGAGGCTGTCGGCGTGCTGTCGTCTGCCGTGGAGCTTGTGCCCTGGGACGTGGAGGTCCTGCTGGACCTGGGCCGCGCGTTTTCGGCCCTCGAGCGTTGGGGGGATGCCGAGGAGCAGTTCACCGCGGCGGTGGCGCTGCGGCCCGGGTGCGCGGCCGCGCTTGGCGAGCTGGGGTACGTGCTGTTGCATCAGGGGCGGTTGGAGGAGGCCGGGGCCGCCTGCCGCGCGGCCCTTGCCTGTGATCCGGTCTCGGCCCTCGGGCATCTGGGCCTGGCCGAAGTCCTGCGAGCGGGCGACGCGCGTGCCGACGAGGTCGCCGTGCACGCCCGGGCCGCTGTGGCCGGATGGCCGGGCTCCGCCTGGGGCCACGTGGTCCTTGGGCAAGCGCTGCTGGACGGTGGCGACTATGACGGGGCGTACCGGGCCGCCTCACGGGCGCACGAGCTGGCACCGGACTGGGGCCGGACCGGTGAGGTGCTGTGCTTCGCCCTGGGGGAGCTGCAGCGGTGGAGGGAAGCCGTGACGGTGGCCCGGCAGACGGTCGCCGCGCAGGCGACGCCGTGGACGCTCAACGCGCTGGGCTGGGCTCTCTTCGGGCGCGGGCGTCCGCACGCCGCCGAGCAGGTGCTGCGCCGGGCCGTCGCCATGAATCCTGCGGTCCGCATCTGCCGGTGGAACCTGGCCTGTCTGCTGGTCCGGGCCGGCCGCACCCGGGAGGCCGACACTCACCTTGCGGTCCTCCTTCGCGACGACCTCGACGACGGCCAGGCCCACGGCTTGCTGGGCTGGATCCATCTCATGTCGGGGCACCGGGCGCAGGCCCGGGAGGAGCTGGGCCGGGCCGTCCGGCTGCTGGGTGCGACGCGGACGGCAGCGTGGCCGCTGCTCCTGCTCGCAAGGCACAGTCGGCGGGTGGGCGCGATGTCGGCGACAGGCCGGACATCACAACCGAGGGAGATCGCGTCCGGGGCAGGGATGGGGTGAGGAGGAAGCATGGCGTTCACCGCGGTGCACGCCCTGCGGGGCCGGTTGGACGCCAGCCGGGACGATCTCGGGTGCGGCTGGTCCTGGGCGGCGGTCCACCGGGCGCGGCCCCGGGTTCCGCTCGCCTGCCCGGACTGCGGGCACAGCGTGCACGCCAAGCTCTCCCCCCGCCGAAGGATGCGCTTCTTCGCTCACGACCCCGGAGCGCCGCGCTGCGCGTTGGCCCGGGAATCGATGGATCATCACCTGATCAAGCTGGACCTCGCTACCGAGGTCCGCGCGGCTGGCTGGTTCGCCGAGCTGGAAGCACGGGCGGCGGACGGCACCTGGCGGGCCGACGTGATGGCCGTCTCCCCTATCGGTTCGCGCATGGCCTGGGAAGCGCAACTGTCCGCGATCACCCCAGACGGGATACGGGAGCGGACCGAGCGGTTCGCGCGCCACGGTGTGCCGGTGTGCTGGGTGACCACCGGGCCCCGGCCGTGGCTCGGGATGGTGCCCTCGATCCGCGTCGCACCGCCCGGTGAGGTACCGGATGGTGCGGCCGGGGCGTGGGACGTGGCGGCGGGACTGGCGTGGTTCAGGGCCGAACCGCCCGGGCGCGGCGGTTGGGAGGGTGTCAGCGCGCCGCTGGGCGACTTCGTCTCGGCAGTCCTGGCGGGCCGTACAGTCCCGGTCCGGACGCCGGCATACGGGCCGTACCGGCTGCGCGCTGACCAGCGGCTGTGGGACACACATTGGAGCACCCCGGCCCATGCGGCCGCTGCGCTCGAATACGAGCGGACCGAACGCGAGCGCACTGCCCGAGCCGAGCAGGCGGAGCGCGAGCGGCAGGCCGCGTCCGCCCGCAGGGAGGAGGCGTGGCGTCAGGAGCGGGCCCGGCGCATCCGCCTGGCCGCCCCGGCCACGGTGGACGGGTGGCGGAGCAAGATCCCGATGGCGCGCCGCTGGAAACTGGAGGACGCCGCCGCCCGCTGGGTCACGACGCGCACCGGGACGGCCCCGTTCATGGACCACGGCGCGTTCGCCGATCCCGGTGGGCAGGCGGACTGCCGATCCACGTCGCCGATGTGCCGTGCGCGGTACTGCGCCCCGATCCCTGGGCTGCGGACTGGTCCGCTCTGGCCGGGCTGGTGGTCTTCACCGCCGATGCGCAGGAACGCTTCCTGACGCTCCACTGCGCGCCCGAGGGCACCGAAATTGTCGACCTGTCCTGGCTGCTCTGACCGGCTCGGCCCTGGTGTTTCTGGCGGGTGGAGCTGGGCCCGACCGGGGACCCTGCACGCGGCGACGGGACGCTTCGACCCGGCCACACGGTGCCGGTGAACATGCAGACGGCCCGGCCGACCCGTTCGACGGCGGTCAGCGGACAGGGCGTGTGCGCGGGCCTTCGGCCGCAGTGGGCTGGATGCCGGGGGCGCACCACTCACGAAGCGGGTCGGCCGAGCTCGACTGCGGCCAGCACGGTGTTGGCCTGGTGGGCTGCCTGCCGCGCCACGGGAATCCAGGCTGGCCGGAAGCGCTGCTCGTACCGGGCGCACCAGTCCCGCAGCAGGTGGTCGAGGCGATCGGTAGCCGGTGCGGTGTGTTCGTCGGCCGGGCCGAGGGCGCGGCGCAGCAGGGCGGCGGTGCGGATGGGGAGGCGGTGGGCCCACAGTTCGATGCCGTCGAGGCGGGCGGGGGTCATGAGTCCGGGCTGTAGGAGGTGCTGGCCGCCGGTGCGGGGGTCCCACTGGTCGGCGAGCTGGCGCAGTGCGGTCAGCGGGGTGTGGGCGGCGCGCAGCAGGGGGGTGTCGGTCAGGTGGGGGCGGGCGGTGTCGAGGAGTTCGGTGATCAGGTGTCCGTGGTGGCGGAGCTGGTCGGCACAGGCGGCGAGGTGGGTGCGGGGGCCGGGGGTGGGGTGGGTGGGGTCGGGGTGGGAGGCCCAGACCGGGACTTCGATGATGAGGGTGTCGCCGCCGTGGCGCTGGGGGGTGAACCAGGTGGTGGCCCTGACGCTCGTGTCGGTGGCGTCCGGCTCGTCGCCGGGGTGGGCGGCCAGCATGCCGGTGGTGCTTTCCTGCCGGTCGATGTCGCCGGGGTCCGGCGATGAAGACGCCGGGGCCCGGTTCCCGGAGCCAGAAGGTGTCGAAGGAGCCGGAGTCGAGGGGGATGGCGTGTTCGGCGGCGGACTTGGCGAACGGTTCGGCGAGGCCGGGCAGGTCGCGGGTGGTCTGGACGAAGGTGCCGCCGATGTCGGTGTTGTGGAGGGAGAACTGCAGGCGCGGGCGCAGTTCGTCGATCAGGTCGAGGAGGATGCGGCTCTCGGGGAGTGTGCCGCCGGTGGCCGGGGCCCATTCGGGCTGTTCCTCGGCGGCGGGGCGGTAGAAGGTGGCGAAGTACTCGGGCAGGGTGCGGGCGTGGCGGCTGTCTTCCGCGAGGTGCGCGCCGTCGGGGTCGAGGCAGAGCAGGAGGTTCCAGGTCAGCGTGGAGTGCAGGGCGGGCTGGGCGAGGACGCGGTGGGCCAGTTCCAGGACGCTGGCGCGGCCGGAGAACTCGTCGGCGTGTGCGCCGGAGACGACCAGCACGTGGTCGTTGACGTGGCCGATGGTCAGGAGCATCAGGGGGCGGCCGTCGCGGGAGTTTCCGAGGGTGCGCACGCGGCACAGGTCCGGGTGGCGGGCGGCCAGTTGGTGGGCCGCGTCGGTGAGGTCGTCCAGTGCGGGGTAGCGGTCGTCGAGCACCGCTCGGCCTGCGGCGGTCGAAGCGTCGGTGAACATGGTCGTCCCCATTTCCTGCGCGCCTGTCCTGGCCGGCCGTGGCGGGAGCTCCTGGGCCGCTCCAGACGCCGATCGGCTGTCCGCTGGAGGCCACGCGTGCGTCCTTCGTGCGAAAGCGGTCCCGGACGTTGCCGATGACTCTCCGGATCTGCCCGCTGTGCTCGTACCGGCGGCTTTGCAGTGGCCCGGCCGCGTTCCCCTCCCCCGCAGCCGGGCCACTGTTCAGACCCGCCGCAATCCGGTCCGGGTCGGGACGCACGACGAGGCGGCCGGTGCGGCACGGCTGAGTGGAGACCGGTCGCAGGTGGTGCCCCCGCGCGGGCGGCTCGGCGAGGCCGAGGTCGAGCGAGGCGATCGGAAACTCGGGGGTCTGCGTGGGCAGGACGAGGTCGGCGACCCTCAGGATGGCGTCGCACACCTCACGGGTGCGCTGCTCCAGGGTGGCGGGCGGACTGGCCACCAGCACGTCGGTGACCGGCACGCGCACGCGCGTCACTCGGGCGAGGTCCTCCGGCGGGACCCACAGGTCGTCGGTCCTCAGCGGGTGGTAGGTCATGTCGAGCCACCAGCTCCCGGGTGTCATCGCGGCGATGACGCGGCGGGTCTCCTCGTAGATGCGCGGGCTCGGCTCCGCGAGGGCGAACGCGGTCACGAGCACGTGCACGTCGGTCCCGCCGGTCGGCGGAGTGTTGGTCGTGAAGCCGGCGTCGGCCAGGCGGTCGGCGACGCCGCGCGCCACGGATCCGGTGCCCATGACCGTGACGAACTCAGGTCTCATGATGTCCCCTCAGTACCGCTGACGCGCGATTCGAAGAACGTATGCAGGGCGCGGGCGCCCGGCGAAACCGAACCACCGCACCATGACGCCGGCGGTGGCAGCGTGCTGGAGCGGGAAGCTGCCCTGGGCGGGTGGTGTCGGGTGTCGCGC
>NZ_JBHVVI010000195.1:0-11518 GCF_042883685.1 Kitasatospora sp. NPDC058190 | reverse complement strand
GTGCCGGTGAGGCCGCGCACGGGCACCCACGTGGTCCCGTAGGTCCAGCTGTCGAGCGTGCCCAGCAGGCGCCGCTGCCCGCGCCAGGAGGCCAGGACCGGCAGCAGGCTCTCCAACGAGGCCTCGGCGGCCTCCTCCGCGATCCCGAGGACCGCCGACGCCTCCCGCAGGTCGCCGGCATCGACAGCCGTCCAGAACGCGTCCTCGACCGGGTCGGCCGCGGGCGCGCCCGCGTCGCGCCGCTGGAGTTCGGGCAGCCAGTAGCGCTGCCGCTGGAAGGCGTACGTGGGCAGGTCGACGCGCCGGCCGCCGGACCCGGCGAGCACCGCCACCCAGTCCGGGCCCGCGCCGCGCACGTGCAGGCGGGCGAGGGCCGCCAGGAGGGCCGGCTCCTCGGGGCGGTCCTTGCGGAGCGCGGCGGCCAGAGCAGTGGCGGCGGGCAGCGACTCGGCCGCCATGGCGGTGAGCACGCCGTCGGGGCCGAGTTCGAGGAAGCGGGTGACTCCGGCCTCGTGGAGGGTGCGGACGCCGTCGCTGAAGCGGACGGCCTCGCGGACGTGACGCACCCAGTAGTCGGGCGACGTCAGGCCATCGGCCGGCCCGCCGGTCAGGTTGGAGACCAGCGGGATCGAAGGCGCGTGGTAGGTGAGCCCGTTGAGGACTTCGCGGAAGTCCGCCAGCATCGGGTCCATCAGCGGCGAGTGAAAGGCGTGGGACACGCGCAGCCGGGTCGTCTTGCGGTCGGCGAAGTGCGCCTCGATCGCCGCGACGGCCTCCTCCGTGCCGGAGACGACGACGGAGGTCGGGCCGTTGACGGCGGCGATCGACACGAACTCATCCAGCAGCGGGAGGACTTCGTCCTCCGTCGCCTGCACGGCGAGCATCGCGCCGCCCTCCGGCAGCGCCTGCATCAGACGGCCGCGAGCACTGACCAGCGTGCAGGCGTCCTCCAGCGAGAACACCCCGGCCACGTGCGCGGCGGCCACCTCGCCGATCGAGTGCCCGGCCACGAACTCCGGTCGCACACCCAGCGATTCGAGGAGGCGGTAGAGCGCCACCTCGACGGCGAACAGACCCGCCTGAGCGTACGCGGTCCGGTTCACCAGCTCCGCGTCCTCGCCCCACACCACCTCGCGCACGGGAAGCCCTGTCGCCGCGCACACCGCGTCGAACGCCTCCGCGAACACCGGGAAGCGGGCGTACAACTCCCGCCCCATGCCCTGCCGTTGCGACCCCTGCCCGGAGAACAGGAACGCCGTCGCCCCCTTCTCGACGACACCCGTGACAACGCCCGCTCCCCCGCTCCCGCCCGCCAGGGCGTCCAGGGCGAGCAGTCGCTCCTCCGGGTCGGCCGCGACGACGACGGCCCGGTGCGCCATGGCCGTCCGGCCGGTCGCCAGGGAGTACGCGACGTCGGCCGGGTCGAGCGGTCCGCGCGTCCGGAGGTGGGTGGCCAGGCGTCCGGCCTGGGCCCGCAGGGCCGTCTCGTCGTGCGCCGACAGCACCCACGGCAGCACCGCCCCGGGCGTCACGTCGGGCTCGACGTCCTCGACGGGCTCCGCCGGTGCAGCCTCCAGCACGACGTGCGCGTTGGTGCCGCTCACGCCGAAGGAGGACACGGCGGCCCGCCGGGGCCACGCGTTGGCAGGCCATTCCCGGGCCTCGCCGAGGAGTTCGGCGGCGCCGGCGGTCCAGTCGACGTGCGGGGTCGGGGCGTCGAGGTGCAGGGTGCGCGGCAGCAGGCCGTGCCGCATGGCGAGCACCGTCTTGATCACCCCGGCCACGCCGGAGGCGGCCTGGGTGTGGCCGGTGTTGGACTTCAGCGCGCCGATGAGCACGGGCAGTTCGCGGTCCTGCCCGTAGGTCGCGAGCAGGGCGTGGGCCTCGATCGGGTCACCGAGGCGCGTGCCCGTGCCGTGCGCCTCGACGACGTCGACCTCGGCGGGCGTCAGACCGGCGTCGGCCAGGGCGGCCCGGATCACCCTCTGCTGCGACGGGCCGTTGGGCGCCGTCAGGCCGTTCGAGGCACCGTCCTGGTTGACGGCCGAGCCGCGCACGACGGCGAGCACCGGGTGGCCGAGGCGCCGCGCGTCGGAGAGCCGCTCGACCAGGAGGACCGCTGCTCCCTCGCTCCACGCCGTCCCGTCGGCCGCCGCCGCGAAGGGCTTGCACCGGCCGTCGGCGGCGAGACCGCCCTGCCGGGAGAACTCCGTGAACATCTGCGGGCTGGACATCACCGTCACGCCGCCCGCGAGCGCGAGCGAGCACTCACCGCGGCGCAGCGACTGCACGGCGAGGTGCAGGGCGACGAGGGAGGAGGAGCAGGCGGTGTCGACCGTGATGGCCGGGCCCTCCAGGCCGAGGACGTAGGAGATGCGGCCGGAGGCGACGCTGACGGTGTTGCCGGTCAGCAGGTGTCCGGCGGCGGTCTCGGCGACCTGGCCGCCGGCCGTGGAGGCGCTGTCGTAACCGCCGTGCCCGGCGCCGACGAACACGCCGGTCGGCGTGCCGGTCAGCGTCCCGGGATCGATGCCGGCCCGTTCGACGGCCTCCCAGGCCGTCTCCAGAAGGATCCGCTGCTGGGGGTCCATGGCGAGGGCCTCGCGCGGGGAGATGCCGAAGAACCCGGCGTCGAACTCGCCCGCGTCGTGCAGGAATCCGCTCTCGCGGGAGGTGACGGCGCCCTCGGGCAGGTCCCAGCCCCGATCGGCGGGGAAGGCGGAGACGGCGTCGACGCCGTCCCGCACCAGCTCCCAGAGTTCCTCCGGGGAGGCGACCCCGCCCGGCAGGCGGCAGGCCATGCCGACCACGGCGATCGGCTCCCGGTGCTGCTCGGTCGCCTCGCGGAGCTGCTCGCGGGTCTCGTGGAGGTCCGCGATCGCCCGCTTCAGGTAGTCGCGGAGCTTGTCTTCGTTCGACATCGGGACGTCAACCTCTCCGGGGGGGCTGCCAGGGAACGCCGTCGGGAAGGGCCCTGCCGGACGCCCGGTCCGGCGCCGCGCGCGAACTCCTGGCGTCGGGTCCGACCCGTCGCCCGCCCAGTCTGGCCACGGACGGCCCCGGTTTTCCCTAGAGCGCGAAGCACGGACGGGCGTGCCCCGCACCCGGAGGTGCCCGGCACGCCCGTCCGGCCCGCGGCTACTCCTGGCCGCGCAGCCACTCCTCCACGATCTCGGCGGTGAG
This sequence comes from Kitasatospora sp. NPDC058190, assembly GCF_042883685.1. Lineage (NCBI taxonomy): Bacteria > Bacillati > Actinomycetota > Actinomycetes > Kitasatosporales > Streptomycetaceae > Kitasatospora > Kitasatospora sp. NPDC058190. The sequence goes on along the minus strand of NZ_JBHVVI010000195.1, from coordinate 8,335 downwards.
GGCCGAGTCCTCGCGGATCATCGACAGGTGGTCGGCGTCGACACCGACCACCCGGGCGCCCGGCACGAGCGGCTCGGTCTGGGCGCGCTGCTCGATGGGCGCCTCGTCGACGCCCGTCAGGGCGCGGTCACAGGTGACCAGCAGGACGGGGGCCGTGGTGTGGTGGACCTCCAGGCGATTGAGCAGGACCATCCAACGGCCCATGGCGGACAGCCGGGAGTTGGTCAGCCGCACCGGCGAGTCGGCGCCGGTGAAGTTGAGCCGCATCATGCCGGTGTAGTCGGTGCCCTCGTCCGCGTTGTGCTGGAAGCTCAGCGTGTCGAAGAGGACGACGCCCGCCGGGCGGATGCCCCACGTGTGCTCCAGCAGGCCGGCCGCGGCGTAGGCGAAGGAGCCGCCGGAGGAGTGGCCGGCGAGGACGAACGGGTGGCCGTCGCTGGCGCGCAGGGCGCTCTCGGCGATCACCCGGGTGGCGACCTCGGGGGTGGCGGGCAGCCGCTCGCCGGTGGCGAAGCCGACCAGCGGGAGCGCCGACACCTCGCGCTCGCCGCGGAAGTGGGCGGCGAGCCGGGAGTACTGGTGCACGCCCGCATTGGCGGTGGGCGCGCTGACGCAGATCAGCCGGGTCGGACGCGGTCCCTCGGCGAGGCGGGTCGCCCAGGGCAGGTCCTCCAGTTCGGCGGTCGCCTCGAAGGTGGGGCGCAGGGCCGCGACGGTCGCGAGCATGCGCTGGGCCTCGGGCACCTTGCCGTTGGCCAGGGCGTCGGTGAACAGCCGCTCCAGGGAGTCGAGTTCGGGTTCGCCGCCGGGCACGAGGACGGCCCCGCCCTCGCCGTCCTCGGTGCGCTGGTTGGCGAGTTCGCTGCGGATCCAGGTGGCGAGCTCGACGGGCGAGCGGCTGTCGAACACGACGGTGGCGGGCATCCGCAGGCCGGTGACGGCGGCGATCCGGTTGCGCAGCTCGACGGCGGTGAGCGAGTCGAACCCGAGCTCGTAGAAGTCGCGTTCGGCGTCGACGGCCTCCGGGGAGGGGTGGCCGAGGACGGCGGCGGCTTCGGCGCGCACGGTGTCGACGAGGTGGCGCATGCGGTCGCGCTCGTTGAGGTCGAGCAACTGCCGGGTGAAGTCGGCGGCCGCGTCGGCGCCGCTCGCGCCGCCGCCCGAGGCGGTGCGCCGGGCGGCGCGGACGAGTCCGCGGAACAGCGGCGGCACATCGCCCTGGGGGCGCATGCCCCCGGCGGCCAGGCCCATCGGAATGACGAGCGGTTCGGCGGACCCGAGGGCGGCCTCGAACAGGGCGAGGCCCTGTTCGACCGAGAGCGGCGGGATGCCGCCGGACTGCATGCGCCGCATGTCGGTCTCGCTGAGCTCGCTGGTCATGCCCGCCTCCTGCGCCCACGGGCCCCAGGCGAGCGAGGTGCCGGCCAGGCCGAGCGACCTGCGGTGGTCGACCAGGGTGTCGAGGAAGGCGTTGGCCGCGGCGTAGTTGCCCTGGCCGGGGCTGCCCATGACGCCCGCGATGGACGAGAAGACGGCGAAGGCGGCGAGGTCCAGGTGCCGGGTGAGGTCGTGGAGCTGCCAGACGGCGTCGACCTTGGGCCGCAGGACGGCGGACAACCGCTCGGGGGTGAGCGCCGTGACGATGCCGTCGTCCAGCACACCGGCCGTGTGGATGACGGCGGTGAGCGGGTGTTCGGCCGGGATGCCGGCGAGCAGGGCCTCGGTGGCGGCGCGGTCGGCGGTGTCGCAGGCGACGACGCGGGCCTCGGCGCCGAGCGCCGCCAGGTCGGCGAGGAGCTCGGCGGCGCCGGGCGCGTCCGGTCCGCGGCGGCTGGTGAGCAGCAGGTGGCGGGTGCCGTTGACGGCGAGGCGGCGGGAGAGGTGGCGGCCGAGGGCGCCGGTGCCGCCGGTGATCAGCACGGTGCCGTCGGGGTTCCACTCCGCGGGCATCGTGAGAACGGTCCGGGCGGCGGGCTCCCCGGCGGTGAGCGCGGTGCGGGCGGCACGGATGTCGCGCGCGGCGACCGGCGGCGCGGTGAGCTCGCCGCGTCCGGCCAGGGCGACGAGCTCCGCGAGGATCGCCGCGGTCCCGTCTGCGTCCGGCGCGGGCAGCTGGGCGAAGACGTCGTCGTCGAGGACGAGGTCGGTCCCCGCCGCCGCGCGCCCGACGAGCCGCTCGGGCGGCAGGCCGTGGCCGAGCAGGGCGGCGCGCAGCCCGTCGGGGGCCGTGGCGGAGACGTCGACGCCCAGTCGCAGCGCGAGCTCGACGGCTGCGGTGGCCGGTCCGGTGGCGGTGGCGTGCACGTGGACGGTCCGGCCGGCCCGGAGGGCCGAGCGGCCGAGGGCCTGCCGGGCGGGGACGAAGTCGGCGGCCAGGACGGCGGCGCCCTCGAAGGACCAGCCCTCGGGCAGCCGGGCCAGCAGGCGCCGGTCGGCGACCGCCTTCGGCCCGGCGGGCAGCACGCCGAAGACCTCGTCGCCCGGGCGAAGGTCCGGCACGTCGTCACCGACCGCCGTCACCACGCCGGCCGCGCCGGTGCCGCCGCCATGAACCGCGGCGGCCCGGACGGCTACGGCGACCTGTCCGGCCGCGGGCGGCCCGGCCGCCTCGGGGCAGGGCACGAGGGCCATGTCGTCGGCAGGCGTGCCCTCCAGGACCCACGGCGTGCCGGCCGGGGGCAGCAGCCCCGCCGCGTCCGCGAGTCGGGCCAGTCGGCCCACCCGCAGGGCGCCGCCGCGGACGGCGAACTGGGCCTCGCCGTCCGCCAGCAGGCCGGGCAGCAGCGGCAGGACCGCGGCCACGTCCTCCGTGCGTTCGACATCGAGCAGGCCGAAGCGGCCGGGGTGCTCGGAGTTCGCCGAGCGGACCAGGCCCCAGGCGGCGCCGCCGGGCAGATCGCGGACGGTCTCGCCGTCGGCGGCACGGACAGCGCCCCGGGTCACGAACACCAGCCGGGAGGCGGCGGCGCGGTCGTCGGCCAGCCAGTCCTGGACGAGGGCGAGCACGCGCGTGGTGTGTGCGTGGACGGCCTCGGGGACGTCGCCGGCCGGGCCGTCCAGGGCGACCAGGACGAGGTCGGGCACCGGACGGCCGAGGTCCGCGAGGGTCGCGGCCGAGGAGCCCGTCCCGTAGGCGTCCCGGCCGAGGGCCGTGCAGCTCGGCGCCGTGGCGGCGGGCGGCGTGGCGGGGGCGGGGGCCCACTCGATCCGGAACAGCGGGTCGCGGCCGGTGCGGGCGGCGGCAGCGGCGGCCTGCGGGGCGCGCAGGGCGACCGAACCGACCGTCAGCACCGCGCCGCCCGCCGGGTCGGTGGCGGTGACGGACACCGTGTCCTCCCCGAGCCGGGCCACGCGCACCCGCAGGGCCGCCGCTCCCCCGGCGTGCAAGGCCACGCCCTGCCAGGCCTGGGGCTGCGGCAGCTGCTCCTCGGTGCCGACGCCGATCAGCACCGCGGCGTGCAGGGCGGCGTCGAGCAGGGCCGGGTGGAGGCCAAAGTAGCGGGCGTCCTCACCGGGTTCGCCGGCCAGCTCGACCTCCGCGAACACCTCCTCGCCGCGCAGCCAGGCGGCGCGCAGTCCCCGGAACGCCGGGCCGCGCCCGGGCTCACGGTAGAAGCCGTCCAGGTCGACGGCGAGCGCGCCCGCCGGCGGCCAGACCGCCTGGGCGTGGTCCGGCAGGTCGGTGTCCTGGGGCACGAGGGTGCCGGTGGCGCAGCGCGTCCACGGCTCGTCGGGGGCGGCGTCGCCGGGTCGGGCGTAGCAGGCCACCGGGCGGGCGCCGGTCTCGTCGGGCGTGCCGACGCGCACCTGCACGACGGGTTCGTCGTCCTCGGCGAGCGGCAGCGGGTCGCCGAGCGTGAGGTCCGCGATCCGGCCGCAGCCGACCTGGTCGCCGGCCCGGACGGCCAGTTCGACGAAGGCGGCGGCGGGGAAGGCCGGCCGACCGCCGATCCGGTGGTCGAGGATCCACGGGTGGACGCGCAGGGCGAGGCGGCTGGTGAAGAGCACGCCGTCCGTGTCGTCGGCCAGCGGGACGGCGGCGCCGAGCAACGGGTGGTCGGCCGGGACGAGGCCGACGGAGGCGACGTCGCCGGAGAGGGCGGCCGGGCGCGGCCAGTAGCGGCGGTGGTCGAAGGCGTAGGTGGGCAGGTCGACCCGGCGGGCGCCGGTGCCGTCGAACAGAGCCGCCCAGGCGACCGGGACGCCGGCCGCGTGGAGCGCGGCGAGGGCGGTGAGCAGGGTGCGCTCGTCGGCGCGGTCCTTGCGCAGGGCGGCGGCGCGGACGCAGTCGGCCGCGTCGTCGCCGAGGCTCTGTTCGACGAGGGCGGTGAGGACGCCGTCGGGGCCGAGTTCGAGGAAGGCGGTGGCTCCGGCCTCGTGGAGGGTACGGACGCCGTCGGCGAAGCGGACGGCCTCCCGGACGTGGCGCACCCAGTAGTCCGGGCTGGTGAGGTCCGCGCCCAGGGCGCCGGTCAGGTTGGAGACCAGCGGGATCGAAGGGGCGCTGTAGGACAGGCCGTTGAGGACGGTGCGGAAGTCCGCCAGCATCGGGTCCATCAGCGGCGAGTGGAAGGCGTGGGACACCCGCAGGCGGGACGTCCTGCGGTCGGCGAAGTGCGCCTCGATCGCCGCGACGGCCTCCTCCGTCCCGGAGACGACGACGGAGGTCGGGCCGTTGACGGCGGCGATCGACACGAACTCACCGAGCAGAGGAAGGACTTCGTCCTCCGCCGCCCGCACCGCCAGCATCGCGCCGCCCTCCGGCAGCGCCTGCATCAGCCGGCCGCGCGCCGCCACCAGGGCGCACGCGTCACCGAGCGAGAACACCCCGGCGACGTGCGCCGCGGCGATCTCGCCGATCGAGTGCCCCGCGACGAACTCCGGGCGCACGCCCAGGGATTCGACGAGCCGGTACAGCGCCACCTCGACGGCGAACAACCCGGCCTGGGCGTACTGCGTCCGGTTCAGCAGCTCCGCGTCCTCGCCCCAGACGACCGCGCGCATCGGCTGGTCCAGGTGCTCGTCCAGCACCGCGCTCACCGCGTCGAAGGCGTCCGCGAACACCGGGAAGCGCGCGTACAGTTCCCGGCCCATGCCGAGGCGCTGCGAGCCCTGGCCGGAGAACAGGAAGGCCGTCGAGCGGTCCGCCGCGACGCCGCGAGCGACCTCGGTCAGCCCCTCGCTGCAGGCGAGCAGCACGGCCCGGTGCTCGAAGGCGGACCGTCCGGTGGCGAGCGAGAAGCCGATGTCCAACGGGGAGAGTTCGAGGGCGGAGGCGCGGGCGAGGTGGGTCTCCAGCGCGTCCTCGGAGCGGCCGGAGAGCACCCACGGGACGACGGCGGGCAGCACCCGCTGGTCCTCGGTGCGCTCGGTCACCGCGGGGGCCTGTTCGAGGATCACGTGCGCGTTGGTGCCGCTGATCCCGAACGAGGAGACCCCGGCCCGCCAGGGACGGCCGACCTCGGGCCACGGCCGGGCCTCGGTGAGCAGGTCGATCGAGCCCGCCGTCCAGTCGACGACGGTGGACGGCCGGTCGATGTGCAGGGACTTCGGCAGCACGCCGTGCCGCATGGCGAGCACGGTCTTGATCACCCCGGCGACGCCGGCGGCGGCCTGGGTGTGACCGATGTTGGACTTCAGCGAGCCGAGCAGCAGCGGCCGTTCGCGGTTCCTCCCGTAGGTGGCGAGGAGCGCCTGCGCCTCGATCGGGTCGCCCAGGGCGGTGCCGGTGCCGTGGCCCTCGACGGCGTCGACCTCGGCGGCCGACAGTCCCGCGCTCGCGAGCGCCTGGCGGATGACGCGCTGCTGCGAGGGGCCGTTCGGGGCGGTGATGCCGTTCGAGGCGCCGTCCTGGTTGACGGCGCTGCCGCGCACGACCGCCAGCACGGGGTGCCCGTTGCGGCGGGCGTCCGACAGCCGCTCCAGGACCAGCATGCCGACGCCCTCGGACCAGTTGGTGCCGTCGGCGGCGTCCGAGTAGGCCTTGCAGCGGCCGTCGGCGGCGAGGCCGTTCTGGACGGTGAAGCCGGCGAAGCTCACCGGTGTGGTCATCACCGTCACGCCGCCCGCGAGCGCGAGTCCGCACTCGCCGTTGCGCAGCGCCTGGGCGGCCCAGTGCAGGGCGACGAGCGAGGAGGAGCACGCGGTGTCGACCGTGACGGCCGGGCCCTCCAGGCCGAGCGTGTAGGAGATGCGGCCGGACAGCACGCTCGACGCGAGGCCGGTGCCGGCGTGGCCGCCGATGTCCTCGCGCGAGTTCATCATGAGCGTCGCGTAGTCGAGGCCGTTGGTGCCGACGAAGACACCGGTGCGGCTTCCGCCGAGCTTCTGCGGGTCGACCCCGGCACGCTCCAGGGCCTCCCAGGACGTCTCCAGCAGCAGCCGCTGCTGCGGGTCCATCGCGAGGGCCTCGCGCGGCGAGATACCGAAGAAGGAGGCGTCGAAGTCGGCGACGGCGTCGATGAAGCCGCCTTCCAGGGTGGCGCTGCGGCCGCGGCCGTCGCGGTCGCCGACGAGCAGGGTCCGCAGGTCCCAGCCGCGGTCCTCCGGGAAGCCGGCGATGCCGTCGCCGCCCTCGGAGACCAGGCGCCACAACTCGTCGGGCGAGGTGACGCCGCCGGGCAGGCGGCAGGCCATGCCGACGATCGCGATCGGCTCGCCGTCGTCGGCCGCGGCCCGCACGGCGGGCAGCAGCGGGTCTGCCGGGGTGTCGAGGAGCTCGGCCAGGAGGTGCTCGGCGAGGGCCTGGGCGGTCGGGTAGTCGTAGACGGAGGTGGCGGGGAGCTTGAGGCCGGTGGCCGCGCCGAGCCGGGCGGGCAGCTCGACGGCCGTCAGCGAGTCGAAGCCGAGGTCGCGGAACTTGCGGTCCGCGGCGACCGCGGAGCGGTCGGCGTAGCCGAGCACGGCGGCGACGTGGGTGCGGACGAGGTCGGTGAGCAGGACGGTGCGCTCGGTCGGGGTGAGGGCGCGCAGGCGGCCGGTGAGCTCGGAGGCGGCGGTCGCGTAGTCGCGGCGGGCCGCGGCGGCGGCCTCCAGGGCGGGCCGGGCCGCTGGGAGGTCGCGCAGCAGCGGGTTGCCGCGCAGGCCGACGAGGCTCTCCAGGACCTGCGGCTGCGTCAGGTCCAGCAGCACGAGCGCGGAGGCCGGGCGGGTGACGGCCTGACGCAGCGCGGCCAGGGCGAGGTCGGGGTGCAGGGCGGGGACGGCGGCGCGCTGGATGCGTCCGTCGTCCTCGGCCGGAGCGCCCGAGTCGGGGCTGGTGTACTCGGCGCCGATCCAGGCGCCCCAGGCGACGGAGGTGGCGGGCAGGCCGTCGGCACGGCGGCGCTGGGCGAGCGCGTCCAGGACGGCGGCCGGGGCGGCGAGGGTGGCGCGGCCGGGGGTGCCGACGGCGCCCGCGACGGAGGAGCAGAGCACGAAGGCCGTCAGGTCGAGGCCGCGGGTCAGCTCGTCCAGGTGGAGGGCGGCCCCGGCGCGGACCCGGTGGACTGCGGCGAGGCGCTCGGGCGTCAGGTCGTCGAGGACGCCGTCGTCGACCGTGCCCGCCGCGTGGACGACGGCGGTGAGCGGGGAGTCGGCGGGTATCTCGGCCAGCAGGGCGGCGAGGGCGTCGCGGTCGGCGACGTCGCACGACGCGATCGTCACGACGGCGCCCAGGCCGCTCAGCTCCTCGGCGAGGTCGGCGGCGCCGGGGGCGTTGGGCCCGCGGCGGCTCGCCAGCAGCAGGTGGCTCGCGCCCGTGGCGGCGAGCTGCCGGGCCACGGCGGCGCCCCGGCCGCCGGTGCCGCCGGTGATCAGCACGGTGCCGGGGGTCCGCCCCGGCGTCCAGCCCGCGTCCGGAGCGCCGGCCGGGGCCGGGACCAGGCGGCGGGCGTGGACGGCGGCGGATCGGATCGCGATCTGGTCCTCACCGTCCGCGCCGGCGAGCACGGCGGCCAGGCGGCGCACCGCGGACCGGTCCGGCTCCTCGGGCAGGTCGACGAGGCCTCCCCACTGCTGGGGGTGCTCCAGCGCGGCGACCCGACCCAGGCCCCACACGGCGGCCTGCTCGGGCGCGGCCGGCGATTCGGTACGGGCCACGGCGACCGCGCCGCGCGTCAGGCACCACAGCGGCGCGGTGAGGTCCGCGTCGCGCAGCGCCTGCAGGAGGGCGAGGGCCGCGGCGGCCGGGTCGGTCTCACGGCCGAGCGCGAGGAGGGACAGGACGCCGGTGAACGGGCGCCCGGTCGAGGGCAGTTCGCGCAGCAGCGCAGCGAGCTCGGCGCGCTCCGGGGCGGGCACGGACAGGCACAGCGCGTCCGGTCCGACGGCCTCGCAGGCCGCCTCCGTCCACGCC
>NZ_JBHVVI010000194.1:0-11579 GCF_042883685.1 Kitasatospora sp. NPDC058190 | reverse complement strand
CAGTTGCGCTCGCGTCACACACCACGGTCTACCGGATCAGGACCCGCCACGAAGGTAAATCACGCAGATTGATCACGACCGAATACGTTCCCTAGGGTGCGGGGTCGTGGACGCTGCTGATTTTGATTACCGGGCCCGGACCTTGTCGGGCTGCATTCCTGCGTCGCTGGTGACCCGGCTTCTGGAGCTTGGCCACGAGCGGGAAGTGGAGTTCCAGGCCGGGCGCGGGGAGTGGTTCTGCGCGCTGGAGTGGGCGCGGCTGCTCGGTGACCGACGGCAGTACGAGCAGGCGCTGGACGTGCTTGGTCCGTATATCGCGACGGGCCGGTGGCCGGCCGCCCGGGCTCGGGCCGAGCTGCTGGAATGCTGGGGCAGGGCGCAGGAGGCGATCGAGTTGTCCCGCCCCTACGCGCAGGCCGGCGACCGGTTGGTCCTGGAGTTCTTCGCGCGTCTGCTGGCCCGCCACGGCCGGGCCGCCGAGGCGCTTGCGCTGCTGCGGCCCGGGATTGAGGACTGGTTCCTCGCCCAGGCCCTGGTCGACGTCGCCGAAGCCGCGGGCCAGGACGAGGAGGTGGCGGCGCTGCTGGAAGCCCGGATCGAGGCCGCGGTCCCGGCCTGCGACGACCCCGACTGCCGCCGGCTCCGCCTGGAGCCGTCCAACGCCTTCGGCCTGCTCGCCACCGTCCGGGAGCGTCAAGGCCGCGTCGACGAGGCGATCGCCCTGCTGCGCCGCCGGGAGGTTACGTCGGTCAACGGCCGGGACGCGCTGGCCGACCTGCTGGCCAGGCATGACCGGATTGAGGAACTGCGCGCGTACGCCGACTCCGAGTACCACGGGCACGCCGCGCGGAGCCTGGCCGAGGTGCTGGAGGCACGCGGCGATGAGGAGGGAGCGATCGCCGTCTACCGGACCTTCGCCGAGAAGCCCCACGGCATGTGGCGCGTTGCCCATCTGCTGTCCCAGCTCTTGGTCCGGCACGGCCGCACCGACGAGGCGATCGTGGTGATACGCGCCCTGGCGGACTCTCCGGGCGGAGCGGAAGACTGCGTCGTTGACGCGCTGTGCACCCTGTATGCCGAGCACGGCCGTGCCCAGGAGGCTCTGGCCTACCTCGACGCTCTGAAGGAGCGGCGTGACGGTGAGGAGGATTGGGACTTCTTCCAGATACGGTTGCCGCTCATGGCCAACTGCGGCCTACTCGACGAAGCGATCGAGCAGGCCCGGGCGCACCCCGAAGGCGGCACCTGGTACGCGGCCTGGTCCCTCTCGCACCTACTTGCCGAGGCCGGCCGCATCGAGGAAGCCGTCGCTGTCCTCGAACAGCACCCCGGTTCCAACAACACCGTCCTGGCCCACCACCTCATCGACCTCGGCCGCGTCAACGAAGCCGTCGCTCTCCTCCAGGTCCGGCCAAGCGCCGCCCCCGCCCCCGACCCTTGGGACGGCACCTACTCCAACGAACCACCGTTCTGACCCCGCCCGCTCCTGCCGGTGGAGGCCGCGGTCAAAGTCCGTTGAGACTGGTCAAACTTCGGTGAGACGGGACACTGTTGACCTCTGACACGAGATCTTGACCGTTTGCCAAGTGATCTTGACGACTGGTACGTATCTGCCACTTGATCTTGATCGCTGGATGGGCGAGACGGTGGCTGTTACCGCGCTGGTGTGCGGCGCTGACGGGCTGCTGGCGTTCGGATGCCGGCCCGGTGGACGGGTCTGGGAGAATCGCGCGGTGAACAGCACCGATGACACCGCCCGCCAGCTTCTGCTCCGCCGCGGCTTCGCGCTGGAGTACGCCACACTCGGCTGGAACGTGGTCGGCATCGTGGTGCTCGCTGGCGCTGCGATCTCGGCGAAGTCAGTGGCGCTGGCCGGCTTCGGCCTGGACTCCTTGATTGAGATCGGCGCCTCCACTGTGGTGATCTGGGAACTCTCCGGCACTGGCGAAGAGCGCCAGAAGAGGGCGCTGCGGTTCATCGGGGGCGGCTTCGCGCTGCTCGGCCTCTACCTGCTTGCGCAGTCTACGATCGTCCTGGTCAGCGGCTTCCATCCGCACCACTCGGCCCTGGGGATCGTCTGGACGGCGATCACCGCGGCAGTGATGTTCACCCTCGCCTTCGGCAAGGTCCGCACGGGCGCCGCCCTGGACAACCCGGTCCTCAGGACCGAGGGCCGGGTCACGCTCATTGACGGCCTGCTGGCAGTGGCGGTTCTGCTCGGCCTGGTCCTCAACAGCACCCTCGGCTGGTGGTGGGCCGATCCGGCCGCCAGCTATGTGCTGGTCTACTACGCCGCCCGCGAGGTTCGCGAGATCTTCTTCGGCGACCACTGAGCCAACCCGACGGACCAGCCGCAACGAGCCTGAATCCATCAGGCGCCTCGTTGCGACGCCCGTTCACCCGGCGAGAACGGGCCGGTCAAGATCACCGGTCAGAGGACAGCGGGTGTTCCCGGTCACGGCAACGTGACCGGCCATCCGACTTTAGAGAGCAGTGTCTTCTACCGTGCGGGTTTGCTCGTCGTTGCTGAGCAGTTGGTAGCCGACCAGGACCATCAGTACGGCGAGCAGGGCACTGGAGGTGATGGTGGTGCCCACCCCGAGTCCGCCCTGCGCGACGGGCTTTTCCACCGCGTTCTCCGCGACCGCGCCGAGTGGGCGGGTCAGCACGTAGGCCGTCCAGAACAGCACGGTGCCCGAGACCGGGGTCAGATAGTGGGCGGCGAGGATCAGCAGCATCGCTCCGGAAAGCAGTAGAGCGCTGTCGCGGAAGCCGAGGCCCAGACCGTTCGACAGGAAGTCACCGCTGGAGGTGCCCAGCGTGTTGGACACCAGGGTCGCGGTCCAGTACAGGATCTCGCCTTGGGTGGTGTCGATCCGTTCCACGTCCATGGTCTGCCCGGTCAGCCGCCACCCGATGAGCACGGCAACCAGGAGGCTGGTCAGCACGGCCGCGCCGCGGGCGTAGCCCAGGCCGGCGGTGCGGTTCATGAAGTCGGACATCGCGGTGCCCACGATGCTGGTGGTCAGGATCACCGACCAGAACACCACCGGCTGGAACCGGTCGATCTTCAGCTGCATCGTCAGGGTGAGCCCGAACGCCACCAGGAAGATGATCGCGGCAGTGGCGTAGCCGAGGTTCAGTGGTGCCATCGACACGAAGTTCGATACCGACTCGCCCAGGGTGGTCGCCACGATCTTGATCGCCCAGAACAATGCGCCGACCATCGGCAACTTGCTCACAGCAGCCCTGCTCACGGCAGTTCCCATCCGCATCACCCACGAGGCCGATCGTTGGATTGCTGACGGCACCACCGGCGGTCCTGGGGCCGGCGTGCTTCCAGGTCCTCGTGTCGTGCCTGGCCACTGGTATATGCCGAGTCGTCACGGAACGCGTGACTCGACGGCTCGGCAATCGGGTGCTTCGGGGTCTGGGTGCGGCTTCGAACGCGTCCTGGACGGGTGCGTACTGCACGCGAGATCGGACACGGGCATCCCACCAGCAGCCGTCGGCCGAGGGACCGGGCCGGCCAAGTGATGGGCGCCTGGCGCGTCTACGTCGGCGGACCGCCGCCGGATGGCATGTTCGCGGCCGAAAGATTGCAGGTCAAAGTCCTGGCAATCTGCTGATCAGCGGGTCTAGCATTCCCGGCACGGCGGCCCCACCACAGCACCATCGGGCCGCCGGCCAGCGCAGCCACGTCGTGACCCCGGCGCGGCTGGCCTCCACGGCCGGGTTCCGCGGAACGCTCCCCCCTCGTTCCCCGGCACCCGGCCGCCCGCGCCCCACCGGTCCGGCTCCCTCTCCGACGAGGGGCACCGAGTGGTCGACGTTCGGGTCCTCCAGTGCCAGGTCCCCGACCTGCGCTGTAGACCTGGCTGCGCCCCGCTACGCTGCCTGTCGGCGCCCGCCGGACCCGAGACGCACACCTCCGGGCCATCACCGGCGGGCGCCGCCATGCTGTCGTTCGTTCGAGCGGATCCAGCAGAAGCCCCGCCAGCGCGGGGCGGGGCCGGATGGCGTCGGCGCCATGGGGTCGGACGACGCGATCAACAAGGCCAGGAAGCAGCCGCCGCAGCAGGATCCGAAGCAGTTGGAAGCGCAGTGGAAGGAACGGGATCAGCGTCGGCTCGCCGAACTGCTGTCCGACGTTCTGCGCCGGCTGACGCCGTACAGAGGCGAGCAGATCCACATCGTGACGCCGTCACCGGCCGGCCAGCACGTCGGACCGTACGGCCAGCGGTTCAAGGAGATCCACCGGCAACGGTGCTGGCTCATCAAGGAACTTCGCCGCGACGTCCTCGAACACCGGCCGGACCTGCGCACGGTGATGCTCTTCTCGGACGACGGTACCCCGTTCAAGGCCCGGGTCTACAAGGACACCAACCCCGGCATCTACGTCACGCCGCTGTCCCCGGAGCCGGTCGGCTTCAAGGACTACGAGTCCTTCGTCGGTCTGGCCTTCGGCGCCTGGATCGACGACTTCGAGAAGGACCTCGCCACCGCGATCGTCCGCTGCGAACGCGAAGCGGGCGCGGCCGGCACCCTCTCCCACGAGGGACCGAAACAATAAGACCCCGGCCTGACCTGCGGCATCAGAACCGCTCGGTCGCTCGCGCGTCGCCGGTCAGCGCGTACCGGCGGCACGCGAGCAGCTCCTCGGCACTGCTGCCGATCTCCTCGCCCAGGACCTGAACGCCCTGCTCGGCGCCCGCCTGGCCGCCCAGGCCGCGAACGTGGACCTGCTGCTGGCCGCCCCCACCGCACAGGCGCGCCGACTGCTGGAGATCACCGGCACCGACGAGCTCTTCACCGTCTGCGACAGCGTGCGCGCCGCCCTCGGCGACGCCGGCGCCGAATCCGGGTGAGACCCGTGGACACCCCGCAGCGGTACGCGGTCACCCTGCCCGGCACCCCGGGCGGGCACGCACCCCCGGAAGTCGTCATCGTCCACGCCACAGGCGAGCGGACCGCGGACGGGGCACTGGTCTACGCCGACGCCGCGGGCACGTTCCGGGTGGAGATCCAGGCGGGCGTGGCCCGGCCGCTGGACGCCGCGCCCGAGACCGGTAGCACACCTGCCTGCACGCGACAGCCCTGCCCTGGCCCACTACGGTCGGCCCAGCACCGGGTGCGCCACCGCCTGGCGGCGGGTCACGCCGGCGGTGGGGCCCTCGCGCGCCGGCGGCGGCCCGGTACCGCAGGCAGGAGGGAGGCCTTTCGTGGCCCGACCGATGTGGACGGGGGGCTGACGTTCGGCCTGGTCACCGTGCCCGTGGCCCTCTACACCGCGACGCGGTCCCACGACGTGCGCTTCCACCAGCTGCAGCGGGGCACCTCCGACCGGGTGCGCAACAAGCGCGTCAACGAGCGCACCGGCAAGGAGGTCGAGTTCGCGGACATCGTGAAGGGCTACGAGGTCGCCGAGGGCGAGTACGTGATCGTCGAGCCGGACGAACTGGAGCAGATCTCCCCCGGCCGCTCCCGCGCGATCGACATCGCCGCCTTCGTCGACCTCGCCGACATCGACCCGATCTCCTTCGACCGCACCTCTACTACCTCGGACCCCGCGGCAAGGAGTACCAGAAGGTCTACGCCCTGCTGGTCGAGGCGCTGGAGCACGCGGGCAAGGCGGGGCTGGCGATGTTCGCGATGCGCGGCAAGGAGTACCTGACCGCGGTGCGCTCGGAGAACGGGCTGCTGGAGGTGCGCACCATGCATTTCGCGGATGAGGTCCGCGACCCCCGCATCGAGGTCGGTGACCTGCCGGAGAAGGTGAAGCTGTCCCCGAAGGAGGTCGAGACCGCCGAGCAGCTGATCGGCATGCTCGCCGTCGACTGGGACCCCTCGCAGTGGCACGACACCTACGAGGAACAGGTGCACAAGCTCGTCGAGGACAAGCTCGCCGGCCGCGAGATCGCCGTCTCCGCCGGGCCCGCCCCGGAGGCCACCAACGTCGTCGACCTGATGGACGCCCTGCGCCGCAGTCTGGAGAGCGCCCGCAAGGGCGAGCCCGCCGGTGAGGCGGAGAAGAAGCCGCAAGCCCGGGCCCGCCGCCCCCCGAAGCCTGCCGCGGGCACGAAGAGCACCTCCGCCAAGGCCGCCACGGGGAAGAAGCCCGTAGCGAAGCGGACGAGCGCCACCGGCAAGCGGCAGCTGTCCCAGCTCACCCGGGCCGAGCTCTACCAGCGCGCCGCCGACCTGGACATCCCCCACCGCTCCACCATGAACCGCGACGAGCTCCAGTACGCCCTCGAACACGCCGCACGGCCACGCGCCGCGTCCTGAGATCCAGGACCAGACAGCCCGCAATGGCGCGGGCCAAGCCGGACCGGGCACGATAACCAATGGCGAGGGTGACGTGGGCTCCGGTCGTGCAGGTGCGGGTCGCCCCCGTTGTCTCCGCACCGCTTGTCGGCCGGATGGTCTTCGAGCACATCGTGCTCTCGCTGTACGAGTCCGCAGGACGTGCTCGATCCGGTTGATCGCAAGGATCTCTTCGCCGCCGCCGTTGCTCAGTTGATGCGTTTCCAGCGGCCGAACATGGTCGAGCGTCGATGGATCACCGCGGGAGGTGTCACGGGTTGTCCGGTGTGTCGCTGCCAGTAGGCGATGACCTGGGCAGCGTCCTTGTCGAAGGTCATGCTCGCCATCGACGTGCTGTTCGAGTAAGGCGCGGTGAGGCGGCTCAGCCGACCGGAGGTATCGCTGATCACCACCTTGCCGATGACCGAGCCCTGTATGTGGGATGTCTCCACATAGAGGTGATCGATCTGCTCCCAGGTCCAGGACTTCCGGAAGATTCCCACCCGGCGGATTCGTATGCCGCCGGGGCTCAGCTCTGTGTAGTCACCGCCGAAGACGAAATAGCAGAGAGCCAGGAGGGGGGCGATGCACCATGAACAGATCTGGATGATCTGCCGGTTGCCGTTCATGTCCGACGGGATCAGCGGCGCCAGCACTGCCAGTGCGGCGAACATCGCCGCTGGCACCAGGATGCCCCGGCGCTGCCGCGCGGACATCGAAAAGCGCACGGCACCATTGGAGTCGGCGGACTCCGGAGATGAAGGAAGGTCCATGACGCCAGTACACCACCAGCACCACCAGCACCAGTCGCGGCCCCTGGCGTGCGCTCATGAGCTGCTTGGGATATCGGTTTTCCGGTAACGGACAGCCACGGGTCCAGGTCCGGTTGGACAACGGCTTCGTCCTCGACGGGTGCGCCAGGGCATTGGCTCTGTTCACGAGAACGGGTTCTGGCTCAAGTTCTGGATGCCGTTGGCGATCTTCAAGTAGGTGCGGGAGTGTCAGCGGGTTCGAGTCCCGTCGCTCAGTTGCTGACACAGGCGTGTGAAACGGGTCGCGTCTTTGGTTCGGTCGTTGTCCGGCTGGTGCTGCTGGAGTCGGATGATGTTGGTTCCGGCTGCCGTGAGCACGTGTTGGACGTGGGTTTTGGCGATGCCGTGGTAGCGGCAGTGGCGGAGGCCGTGGGCGTGCACGGTCTCGGAGACGGTGGCCTCGCAACCGGCCCGGAGGGCGTATCGATCGTGCCAGGTCCGGGTCTGCTGTTCCTTGCGGACCCGGTGCTGGATGTCCTGCGGGGGTTGCGGCAACAGCAGGACGTGGCGGCCTTTGCCGTCGACGTTTCCGGTGCACTGGAGGCGGTCCTCGCAGGGCCGGCAGGTGGCGCGGGGGAAGAGCACGGACAGGCGTGGCTGGCCGTCGGCCAAGGTCGGCTTCCAGGGCGGACTGGTTGCGCCGTTGGGACAAGTCAGCGTTCTTTCAGTCCAGTTGGGCTGGAAGTCCTCTTTGTTGAAGCCCGGGCGGGACCGGGAGGCGGGTGCGACACGGACGGGGCCGACCAGGTCGATCCCGTGCTCGGTCCTGGCCCGGTGGATGGTGGCCGGGGTGACATATCCGCCGTCGACGAGGTGCTCGGCCGGGGCGAGGTCACGCGCCGTGAGGTCGGTGTGGATCGGCTCCAGGGCGTCGATGTCCTGCTCGGGTGCCGGCGTGGTGGCGACGTGGACGATCACGTTGGGCAGGCCGTCGTCGCAGGTCTCGGTCTGGTGGTCCTTGTAGCCCACCCACTCGGCCTTGCCGGGCTTGTGGCTGAACCGCGCCTGCGGATCGTGGGGAGAGACGGGCTCCACCGGCAGCGGCCGCCCCGGCGGACCGGCGGGCGGTGGCCCTGCGGCTGAGCCGGTCCCGGGTCTGCTTCGGTCCGCGCCAGCGCAGAGTGCCAGTCTCGTCGTACCCGTACTGCTGGACCCAGACCTGCCGCAGGACCTCGACCTTCGGCAGTCGGCGGAGCCGGGCCGGGGCATCGGGAGCGAGAAGGGCACGGAACAGCCGCATGCCGTCCTCGCCGACCGTGAGCGCGTACTGCTCGCGTTCCTTGGTCTCCTTGGGCAGCCGGTCGTAGCGCACCGGCCGGCCGTAGTGCCGGGCCCACTCGCCGGTGATCAGGGCAGCCGCCCATTCCTCATCGGCGGCAGTCAGCTCCTCCAGGGCCGCGCGAAGGGTCTCACCCACCAGCTCGATCCGGTCCAGGCGTCGCACCGCCGCCAGGACGTGCGTGGAGTCGGTCCGCTGCCGGCCGTGCCGCTTGACCAGCCCCGCTTCCACCAAGCGCTCCACCATCACGGCCAGCAGGCGGTCGGCGCGGTCGCCATCGGCCATCCGGTCACGGAACTCACTGAGCACCGAGAAGTCGAAGCCCGGATCGTCCAACTCCAGCCCCAGGCAGTAATTTCCAGTCCATACGACACCGGACGGCCTCGGCTGCCTGCCGGTCGGTGAGGTTCTCCGAGTACTGCAGCACCGACACAAGTGCCAGCCGAGCCGGCGACAGGCCACGACGCCCGTCAGTCGGATACCACTCCTCGAAATCGTCGTCCGTGAACAGTCCGTCCAGATGATCGCGCACCCACATCGCCGCCGTGCCCCGCGGATTGCTCGCCCGGGCCATCCGTGCGGTCAACGGCGGGATCTCCCGCCCGGACCAGGAACCCATCGCCACCGCAGCCCACCCTTCGACCAGCCCGAATCTCCAGGCCAGGACAGCAGGTGGGCATAGTCAACGGCCGCCGATCGACGACGATCTCACCCTCGCCGGTGAAGATCACCAACAACATCTCGGATGTGTGGCAGAGCCCGGCGAACGGTGTAACTCGGTTGGGTTGAGTTAGCGGCGGCCGGCGGAGAGTCGGCCGTCGAAGGCGATCTCGAAGGCGTTGAGTGCGGCCTTCCAGCGGGTCGTCCAGCGTTTGCGGCCGACCCCGGTCGGATCGAGGGACATGATCGCCATGGAGACGCACTTCAAGACCGCCTGCTCGTTCGGGAAGTGCCCGCGCGAGCGGACGGCCTTGCGAATCCGGGCGTTCACGGACTCGATCGCGTTCGTGGTGCAGATGACCCGACGGACCTCGACGTCGAAGCTCAGGAACGGCACGAACTCCGCCCAGGCGTTCTCCCACAGCCGCACGATCGCCGGGTACTTCTTCCCCCAGGCCTCGGTGAACTCGACGAACCGCTCCAGGGCGGCGTCCTCGGTCGGAGCCGTGTAGACCGGCTTGAGCGCCTTGGAGATCTTGTCCCAGTCCTGGCGGGCCGCGTAGCGGAACGAGGCCCGGATCAGGTGGACGATGCACGTCTGTGTGACGGCCTGCGGCCAGACCGTCTCGATGGCGTCGGGCAGGCCCTTGAGCCCGTCGCAGACAACCATGCACACGTCCGAGACGCCGCGGTTCTTGATCTCGGTCAGGACGTGGAGCCAGTACTTGGCACCCTCGCCGCCGTCGCCGGGCCGCTGTTCAGCTGCACAGGGCCCATAGCGGCCAGAGTGAGCCGAGCAGTCCTGCCGTGGTGGCCGTGAGGTAGAGCGGGGCGGTGCCGAGGTGCTCGCGGTGCGGCGCGGTTCGGCGGGTGGTGGGTGGCGCGGTGTCGATGCGGATGGCTGCCAGGCGTGCGGCCCAAGCGGCGCCGGGCTGCTTGCGCACCACGATGCGCCAGGGGCGGGCGGTGTCGTAGTCGATGACAACGACGTGGCCGACGCGGTAGTCGTTCACCTCCGGCAGGTGCACATCGACGCCCGCGTTGGCGCGGTAGGCAGGCCGGGTGGCCGGTGCGACCGTAAGGTCGAGTTGCAGCAGGACTTCCTCGCCTTCCCGGATCTCCCGGACCGCTTCGATCTTCGCGGCAGCCGTTTCCATGACCGGCGGGCCGTGCAGCCCGCGGCGCCGGCGTAGAACACGATGCAGCACGGTGAAGCCGGCCAGGCCGGTCCACGGCGCGAGGACGAGGCCGGCCACGATCAATCCCACGGCGGCCCTCGTACCGAGGTTGGCGAACCCCGCGGTGACCGCGCCAAGTTCGCCGCCGAGCAGCACGCACAACGTGAGTCCGCCCCAGAGCACCGTCGGCTCCCCCCTTTGCGGCCGCAGGCCAGGCGCGCATCGTACAGCCCGCGCGGGTGTCCGGGGAATGCCCGAACCGAGCAGCGCCGCGGATCAACTCGCGGTCACGCTGGGCGAGCCCAGGTCGGCGGGAGGGCGCTGGGCCGCCGCTGCGGCCTGTTCAAGGGTTCCCGTCCCGGCTCTGGGTTCGTATCCACTCGGGGGGCGGGGTGGTCCGATGGTACTGTCGGCGGCTGCCGTCGTCATGGTTGCAGGACGCCGCGGCAAGGCGCGTGCGCTGGGTGGCTAGCGGCTCTTGACGTCCCGCCAGCCCAGCAGATTGCGCGCTGGTCCATGCGGACAGCCGCTGACGCAGAAGCCCTGGACGAGCAGCTGGTCACAGAGAGTCTCCACCAATCTCGCGGGTGAACGGCTTGCCCCGGGGAGTACCTGCCGCCACGCCCGTCGGCCGACGCGCCCAGTCAGACATTCGCTCGTTGACCTGGGTGGCCAACCATCAGTGGCAGAAACCCGCGTCGGTCAGGTTCGGTGGCAATCGGTCAAGATTCAGCGGCACGCGACGAACAGGTCGGCACCCGCCCTGGCGGCTGCTGTCGCGCGCAGTTGTCGCGCCCCGACCTCGCACAAGGGTAAGCGCCTATCCGCGCACCCATGAGGGGTGGGCCTGTCAATGGGCAGGCTGAGATGCCCGGGACTTGCATCCGGGGTCCCGTCCCTGGTGATCATCGACACCCAGTCCGTGCGCGTGGCGGCCGGGGTGCCGAAGGAGACCACGGGACTGGACGCGAACAAGAAGACGCCCGGCAGGAAGCGGGGACTCGCCGTCGACGTGCTGGGCCTGATCATCGGTGTGGTGATCCTCGCCGCGAGCGCGCACGACAACGAGGCCGGCATCGCCCTGCTGGACCAGGCAGCCGAACGATGCGGGATGCGCCTGGAAAAGGTCCTGGTCGACCAGGGCTTCAAGGACGCCGTAATCATCCACGGGGCGGTGAAGGACATCACCGTCGAGGTGGTCCGCCGCAACCCCGACACCCAGAGCAAGGGCTTCGTTCCGCAACCGAAGCGGTGGGTGGTCGAGCAGGTGCGCCGTGAGGCGCTTGTTGATCGTGTGGAGGTGAGAGACCTGCACCAACCCGCTGTCGCAGCAGTGGGGTTGAA
>NZ_JBHVVI010000193.1:0-11592 GCF_042883685.1 Kitasatospora sp. NPDC058190 | reverse complement strand
CCGTCAGCCACTGTCCGGTCACCCCGGGGGTGGTGATCGTGTGCTGCAACAGGTCGAGGTCGAGCCGCTCGGGCGGTGCGACCACGACCCGGCCACCGCTGAGCAGCGGCACCCACAGCTCGTACGTCGAGAGGTCGAAGGCCGTCGGGGAGTGCATCAGCACCCGCTCGTGTCCGCCGCCCCGCCATTCGGGAGTGAGCGCGAGGCCCACCACGTCGCGGTGGGTGACGGCGACGCCCTTCGGCCGCCCGGTCGAGCCGGAGGTGTACATGATGTACGCCAACTGCCGTGGGTCGCAGGGCACTTCCACGTCGGACGAGTCGGGCTCGGCCTGGATCAGTGCGGTCAGCACCTCCTCGGTGAGCACCAGCGCGGCCGCGGTCTCCTGCAGGATCAGGTCGATGCGGGACGACGGGAAGCGCGAGTCGAGCGGCACGTAGGCGCCGCCGGCCTTGATGATCGCCAGGATCGCCACGACCAGCTCCGCCGAGCGGTCCAGCATGACCGCGACCGGCGTCTCCGGCCGCACGCCCTGGCGGATCAGTGCCCTCGCGAGGCGGTTGGCCCGCAGGTCGAGTTCCCGGTAGGTCAGCTCGGTGCCGCCCGCCACAACGGCCACCGCGTCCGGGGTGGCCCGCACCTGACGGGCGAACAGCTCCGGCACCGCGGCCTCGGGCAGCTCGACCGGGGCGCCGTTGGACTCGGACAGCAGCCGACGGCGTTCCTCGCCCGACATGATGTCGATCCGGCTGACCGGCAGGTCGGGGTCGGCGACCGCCGCACGCAGCAGCCGTGCCCAGCGGTCGAACAGCAGCTCCACCGTGGGGGCGTCGAACAGGTCGGTGGCGTACTCCACCGCGCCGACCAGGCCGTCGAAGCCGCCGTCCGGGCGGAACTGTTCGGCCAGGCTGAACGTCAGGTCGACCCGCGAGGTCCCGGTCGGCGCCTCCAGGTGGCCGGTCTCCAGCCCCGGCAGCGCGAACTCGCCGAGCGGCGCGTTCTGCAGGGCCAGCATGACCTGGAACAGCGGGTGATGCGCCAGCGACCGCACCGGGTTGACCACCTCGACCAGGTACTCGAACGGCACATCCTGGTGGTCGTACGCGCTGAGCGCCTTCTGCCGCACCCGGCCGAGCAGTTCGGCGAAGCCGGGGTCGCCGCCCGTGTCGGTGCGAAGCACCAGGGTGTTGACGAAGAAGCCGACGAGCTCGTCCAGCGCCTGGTCGGACCGCCCGGCGATCGGTCTGCCGATCGGGATGGCCGGGCCGGCACCGAGCCGGGTGAGCAGCGCGGCGAGGCCGGCCTGCAGCACCATGAACATGCTGGCGCCGCGCGCGGTGGCCAGGTCCCGCAGCGCCTGGTGCAGTTCGGCGTCCAGCCGGACCGTGACCCGGCCGCCGAGCTGGGAGGCCACCGGCGGCCGGGGCCGGTCGGCGGGCAGCTGCAGCTGCTGCGGCAGCCCGGCCAGCTCGTCCTTCCAGTAGGCCAGTTGCCGGGCGAACAGGCTGTCCTGGTCGGCGGCGTCGCCGAGCAGGTCGCGCTGCCAGCGGGTGTAGTCGGCGTACTGCACCGGCAGCGGGGACCACTGCGGTTCCTCGCCCCGGCAGCGGGCCGCGTAGGCGGCGGCCAGGTCACCGGAGAGCGGGCCCATCGACCAGCCGTCGGCGGCGATGTGGTGCACCACGACCAGCAGCGCGTGCCGGTCGGGCGTGAGCGCGTACAGCTCCGCCCGGACCGGCGGCTCGGCGGCCAGATCGAAGCCGCGCTGGGCCGCCTCCGCCAGCCGCTCGGCCAGCCGGCTCTCTTCGAGCTCGACCACCGGCAGTGCCGGGTGCGCCTCCGAGGCGCTCAGCACGACCTGGTACGGCACGCCGTCCGTCTCGCGGAAGACCGTCCGCAGGCTCTCGTGCCGGGCGACCACGTCCGCCAGCGCGGCGTGCAGGGCCGCGCGGTCGAGGGCGCCGGTCAGGCTCAGCGCGAGCGGCATGTTGTAGGTGGCGCTCGGCCCGTCCATCCGGTGCAGGAACCACAGGCGGCGCTGGGCGAAGGAGAGCGGCACCCTCTCGGGGCGCGGCTGGGCGGTCAGCGCGGGCCGCGCCGTTCCGGAGCCGTCGAGGCGGGCCGCCAGCCCGGCCACGGTCGGCAGCTCGAACAGCGTCCGGACTTCCAGCTCCGCGCCGAGGGTCGCGCGGACCCGGGAGGCCAGGCGGGTCGCCAGCAGGGAGTGCCCGCCCAGGTCGAAGAAGCTGTCGTCCACTCCGACCTGCGCCAGCCCGAGCACCTCGGCGAACAGCTCGGCGAGGAGCTGCTCCTGCGGGGTGCGCGGCGCCCGACCGGCTCCGGCCGAGCCGAGGTCGGGGGCGGGCAGCGCGCGGCGGTCGAGCTTGCCGCTGGCCGTCAGCGGCAGCGCCTCCAGCGCCACGAACGCCGACGGGACCAGGTAGTCCGGCAGCCGCCCGCGCAGCCAGTCGCGGAGTTCACCGATGAGGGCACCGGTGCCCCGGCTGCCGGTCGGGCGGTTGGTCAGCGACGACAACGCGGTGCCGGTCGGCCGCACCGGCCGGTAGGCCTCGACGGGTGCGTCCGCCGGTCCATCGGTGAAGAGCACGTCGAGGGCTTCGGGCGCGTCGGCCGACCAGGTGAGGTCCACCCGGCGGCCGAGCTCCCCGCCGAGGGCGTGGAAGTCCTCCGGGTCGGGCAGGCCGCCGTCGTCCGGGCCGTGCAGCCGCTCCAGCAGCCCGGCGAGCGTGCCGTCGCCGTTGCGCACCGCCCGGGCCAGCTCGGCCTCGCGTGCGACGCGGCGGTTCGGGACCCCGGTGAGGCGCACCGGGCCGGTGCCGGGCCGCCCGAGCAGTTCGCGCAGCTCCGTGAGGTCGGCGACGTCCCGGCCCCATGCCAGGTCCAGCGGCTGGACCGGTACGGCCGGCTGCTTGTGCAGCGTCACGTCGTAGCGGTAGCGGGTCAGCTCATTGTGGTGGCGGCCGCGCTTGACCTCCACGGCCACCGCACCGATGTCGGCGCCGCGCTCCCGCAGGACGGTGAAGAAGTCCGGGTCGACCAGGAGTTCCTTCTCGACCCGGACGGCCTGCTCCACCGCGCGGCGCACCGCGGCGAGGTCGCCGCCGTCACCGGTTCGGTGCAGCTGGACGGCGGTGGCCAGCGGGCGCAGCAGTCGCAGGTTGCGGACGTCGCCGACGAACAGCGCGCCACCGGGGGCGAGCAGCCCCATCAGCTTCCCGATTACGTCGGCGAGGTAGTCGGCGGACGGGAAGTACTGCACCACCGAGTTGATCACGATGGTGTCGAACCGCCCGGCCGGCAACCCGTCGGTGTCGTGGGCCGGCCGGGTCTGCAGCACCACGCGCTCGGCCAGGTCCGCCTGTCGCGCCACCTGGGCGGTCAGCGCGTCGATCGCGGTGGCGGAGAAGTCCGTCGCCCAGTAGGTCTCGCAGTGCGGTGCGATCTGCGAGAGCAGCAGTCCGGTGCCGACGCCGACCTCCAGGACCCGGCGGGGGCGCAGGGCGAGGATGCGGGCCACGGTGGCGTCCCGCCATTCCCGCATCTGCTCGACGGGGATCGGGCTGGCGTCGTAACTGCTGTTCCAGCCGACGAAGTTCTGGCCGAAGGCGGCTTCCTCGGGAGCGATGGGCAGGGCGTCGTAGATGTCCTGCCACTCGCCCACGTGGTCCGCTTCGAGGCTGCTGTCCCGGGCCGTGTCCTGGCGCGGGACGATGTAGCCGACGAGCCGGTCGTCCTTGGCCAGGACGGCGCTCCGGGCGACGGCGGGGTGCTCGGCCAGCGCCGCCTCGACCTCGCCGGGCTCGACGCGGAAGCCGCGCACCTTCACCTGGTCGTCGGCGCGGCCGACGTACTCCAGCTGGCCGTCGGTGCGGAAGCGCACCAGGTCGCCGGTGCGGTACATCCTGGCGCCCGCGGGGCCGAACGGGCAGGCGACGAACCGTCCGGCCGTCAGGCCCGGCCGGTTCAGGTAGCCGCGCGCCAGACCGGCACCCGCGACGTAGAGCTCACCGGGCACGCCCGGGGGCACCGGCCGCAGCCGCTCGTCCAGCACGTACACCCGGGCATTGGTGATCGGGCGGCCGATGGGCGGCACGCCCGCCCCCGGGGACAGCGGGTCGCTCATCGTCGCGCACACCGTCGTCTCCGTCGGGCCGTACGCGTTGATCATCCGGCGGCCCGGCGCCCAGCGTTCCACCAGCTCCGGCGGGCACGCCTCGCCCGCCACGACCAGCGTCGACACGGTCACCGAACCCTCCGGCACGGCGGCCAGGACGGACGGCGGCACGGTCACGTGGGTGACCGCGAGGTCCGGGTCGGTCAGCGCGGCGAGCGGCTCGGCCGCGGGGGGCAGCACCAGGGCCGCGCCGCGCAGCAGGGCGGTGTAGATCTCCGACACCGAGGCGTCGAAGCTGGGCGAGGCGAACTGGAGCACCCGGCTGTCGGGTTCGATCGCGAACCGCTCGATCTGTCCGGCGACCAGGCTCGCCACGCCGCCGTGGCCGACCACGACGCCCTTGGGGCGACCGGTCGAGCCGGAGGTGTAGATCACGTACGCCGGCTGCCGGACGTCGAGCGTGACGACGGGATCGGTGTCCGGCCACGCGGCGGCCTCGGCCACCATCGCCGGGTCGTCGACCACCACCGAGGGCCTGGCGTCGTCGAGCATGAACGCGATCCGCGCCTGCGGGTACGCCGGATCCACGGGCAGGTACGCGGCCCCGGCCTTCAGCACACCGAGGACGGCCACCACCGACTCCACCGAACGCGGCAGCGCCACCGCCACCACCTGCTCCGGGCCGACACCCCGCGCGATCAGCGCATGCGCGAACCGGTTCGCCCTTGCACTGAGCTGACGGTACGTCAACTCAGTGTCACCGCAGACGAGTGCGAGTGCGTCCGGGGTGGCCGCGACCTGCGCCGCGAAGGCATCCGGCACCGGGACGGCGCCCACCTCGCGGGCGGTCTCGTTGCCCCGCTCCAGCAGCCGGTGCCGCTCGTCGGCGTCGAGGAGGTCGATCCGCCCGATCGGCTGCTCCGGATCGGCGGTGACCGCCTCCAGCAGGAGCGTCCAGCGCCGGGCGAGGGCGTCGACCGTCGAGCGGTCGAACAGGTCGGTGGCGTACTCGACCGCGCCGACGATCCCGGCCGGGCTTCCGTCCGGACCGAACTGTTCGACGAGGCTCACCCCGAGGTCGAACTTGGCGGTCCCGGTGGCCACCGCGTAGGTGGCGACGTCCAGGCCGGGCAACGAGAACCGGCCCATCGGCGCGTTCTGCACGGCCAGGATGGTCTGGAACAGCGGGTGGTGCGACAGCGACCGGGAGGGGTTCAGCACCTCCACCAGGTGCTCGAACGGCACGTCCTGGTGCGCGTACGCCGACAGCGCGGTCTCCCGCACCCGCCCCAACAGCTCGGCGAAACTCGGATCACCACTCGTGTCCGTGCGCAGCACCAGCGTGTTGACGAAGAACCCGACCAGATCGTCCAGCGCCTCGTCCGTGCGCCCTGCGATCGGGCTCCCGATCGGAATGTCCGTCCCCGCACCCAAGCGTGTGTACAGCGCCGCCAACGCCGCCTGCAGCACCATGAACAGACTCGCACCCGAACGCCGCGCCAACTCCGCCAGAGCGGCGTGCAGTTCGGCGTCGATCCGGAGTTCCAGCAGGTCGCCGCCGTACGACACGGCGGCCGGGCGCGGCCGGTCGGCGGGCAGCCGCAGCTGCTCGGGGAGCCCCGCCAACGCCTCGGTCCAGTAGGCGACCTGGCAGGCGAAGACGCTGTCCGTTTCGCGCTCGTCGCCGAGGATCTCGTGCTGCCACAGGGTGTAGTCGCCGTACGTGACCGGCAGCGGCGGCCATTCGGGCGCCCCGTCACCGCGCCGGGCGACGTAGGCGGCGGCGAGGTCGCGGGCCAGCGGTCCCATGGACCAGCCGTCGCCGGCGATGTGGTGCATCACCAGCAGCAGCACGTGCTCGTCCGGCGCGAGCGCGAACAGCTCGGCGCGCAGCGGCACTTCCGAGGTCAGGTCGAATCCGCGCACCGCCGCCTCGCGCAGCAGGGCCGGCAGCTCGGCCTCACCGGCCGCGCGCACCGTCAGCGGGACGGTCGCCTCGGCCGCGTTCAGCACCCGCTGCTGCGGGACGCCCGCGGTGTGCGGGAAGACCGTGCGCAGGGTCTCGTGCCGGGCCACCACGTCCGCGAGCGCGGCACTCAGCGCGGCCCGGTCGAGGTCGCCGGTCAGCCGCAGCGCCAACGGCAGGTGATAGGTGGCGCTCGGTGCCCCGAACTGCTGGAGGAACCAGAGTCGGCGCTGGGCGAACGACAGCGGCATGGGCTCGCGGCGGAGCCGGGGTACCAGGGCCTGCCGCGCGGAGGCGGCGTCGTGCAGCCCGGCCGCCAGCCCGGCCGGCGTCGGGGTGCGGAACAGGTCGCGCAGCTCCAGTTCGACCCCGAGGGTCGCCCGGACTCGTGACACCAGCCGGGTGGCGAGCAACGAGTGCCCGCCCAGGTCGAAGAAGTCGTCGTCGACCCCGGTCTGCGGCAGGCCCAGCACCTCGGCGAACAGCTCGCACAGGATCTGCTCCTGCGGGGTGCGCGGTGCCCGGCCGCCGGTGGCTCCCGTCGGATCGGGCGCGGGCAGCGCGGCGCGGTCCAGCTTGCCGTTGGGCGTCAGCGGCAGCGCGTCCAGCAGGACGAACGCGGACGGCACCAGGTAGTCGGGCAGCCGGTCGCGCAGGTACGCCGTCAGCGCGGCGGCGGTGGCCGGGCTGTGCGCCGAGGGCACCACGTACGTGACGATCCTGGTCTCGCCCCGGTCCTCGCGGGCGAGTACGGCCACCTGGGCGACGCCCGGGTGGGCCGTCAGCTCGGCCTCGATCTCACCCGGCTCGATCCGGAACCCGCGGACCTTCACCTGGTGGTCCACCCGACCGGCGAACTCCAGCTCGCCGTCGGCGCGCCAGCGCACCAGGTCGCCGGTGCGGTACATCCGCGCGCCCGCCGGGCCGTACGGGTTGGCGACGAAGCGCCCGGCGGTGAGCCCGGGCCGGTTCAGATAGCCGCGGGCCAGGCCCGTCCCGGCGAGGTACAGCTCCCCCAGTACGCCGGGGGCGACCGGCCGCAGCGCCGAATCCAGCACGTACGCCTGGCAGTTGTCGATCGGACGGCCGATCGGCACCGGGAGCGGGCAGTCGGCCGGGTCCGCCGGCAGCGGGTAGGCGGTGATCACATGGGTCTCGGCGGGGCCGTAGTGGTTGTGCAGCACCCGGCCCGGTCGGCGGGCCTGGAACCGGCGTACGGCACCGCCGAGGCGCATCGCCTCGCCGGCCTGGGCGACCAGTCGCAGGTCGGGCAGCTCCAGCCCGGCCTCCTCGGCGGCCTCGGCCAGGGCCTCGACCACCAGGTTGGGGGCGAACAGCTCGCCGACCCGGTGCAGGTCCAGCCAGTGCGCGAACAGCTCGGCGCTGCGGCGCTGGTCCTCGGTCGGCACGACCAGGGTCTTGCCGTACAGCAGCGCGGAGAGCAGCTCCTGAACGGATACGTCGAAGCTGATCGCGGTGAACTGGGCGGTGCGCGTGCCGGGTTCGCCGCCGACGGCCTTGTGGTGCCACTCCAGCAGGTTCAGCAGTCCGGCGGCGGGCATCACCACGGCCTTGGGCCGGCCGGTGGAGCCGGAGGTGTAGATGACGTACGCCGGGTGGCGCGCGTCCACGGCGACGGCCGGATCGTGCTCCGGCTGCTCGTCGGCCGGCGTGACGGCCGCGAGGTCGTCGAGCACCACGGCCGGGCGGGCGTCCACCAGCATGTAGTCGATGCGGGCGGCGGGGTAGTCCGGGTCGACCGGCAGGTACGCCGCGCCGGTCTTGAGCACCGCGAGGACGGCGACCACCAGCTCGGCCGAGCGTGGCAGTCGCAGGGCGACGACCTGCTCCGGCCCCACCCCGCGCGCGATCAGCGCGTGCGCCAGGCGGTTGGCCCGGCGGTTCAGCTCGCGGTAGGTCAGCACGGTGTCCTCGAACACCACCGCCTCGGCCTGCGGGGTCGCCCGGACCTGCGCCTCGAACAGCGCCGGCAGGGTGGTGGCGGGAGCCGGGCACGCGGTGTCGTTGCGGGCGACCAGCAGCTCGTGCCGCTCCTCGGCGGTGAGCACGTCGATCCGGCTGAGCGGCCGGCCGGGCTCGGCGACCACCGCCGCCAGCAGCCGCAGCCAGCGGTCGACCAGCGCCTCCACCGTGGCGTGGTCGAACAGGTCGGTGCTGTACTCGACCCGGCCGACGATGCCCTCGGCCGCCCCGCCGGTGCCGCCGCGCTCCAGCAGGTGGAAGCCGAGGTCGAACATCGCCGTGGGCGTCCGCACCAGGAGGATCTCGGCGTCCAGGCCGCTCAGCGCGAACTCGGTGCGCGGCACGTTCTGCAGCGCCAGCAGCACCTGGAACAGCGGCTGGCGGGCGAGCGACCGGGACGGGTTGAGGGCCTCGACGACGTGCTCGAACGGCAGGTCCTGGTGGGCGTACGCACCGAGCGCGCCCTCCCGGACCCGGCCCAGCAGCTCGGCGAAGCTCGGGTCGCCCGAAGTGTCGGTGCGCAGCACCAGGGTGTTGACGAAGAAGCCGACCAGGTCGTCCAGCGCCTGGTCGGTCCGGCCGGCGATCAGGCTGCCGACCGGGATGTCCGTGCCCGCGCCGAGCTTGTCCAGCAGCGCCGCCAGCGCCGCCTGGAGCACCATGTGGACGCTGGCCCCGTGCTCCCGGCCCAGGCTCACCAGCGCGCCGTGCAGCTCCGGGTCCAGGTCGATCGTCAGGTGCCCACCCCGGTAGGAGGTGGTCGCCGGGCGGGGGCGATCGGCGGGCAGCCGGATCTGCTCGGGCAGTGCGGCCAGCCGCTCCGTCCAGTACGCCGTCTGCCGGGCGGACAGGCTCGTGGGGTCGGCCGGGTCCCCGAGCAGCCGGTCGTGCCACAGGGAGTAGTCGGCGTACTGCACCGGCAGCGGCGCCCACTGCGGCTCCTCGTGCCGGCGACGCGCCGCGTACGCGGTGGCCAGGTCGGCGGCCAGCGGGCCCAACGACCAGCCGTCACCGGCGATGTGGTGCATCACCACCAGCAGCACGTGCTCATCCGCCGAAAGCTCGAACAGCTCGGCCCGCAGCGGCGGTTCGGCCGCGATGTCGAAGCCGCGCACCGCGGCCGCGGCGAGTAGCTCGGGCAGGTCCGCCTCGTCCACCGGGGTGACCGGCGGCTTGGGCCGGACCGCGCCAGCGGCCAGCACCTTCTGGTACGGCACGCCGTCGACCGCCGGGAAGACCGTGCGCAGGGTCTCGTGCCGGTCGACGAGGTCGCCGAGCGCGGCGGCCAGGGCCGCCCGGTCCAGCGGCCCGGAGAGGCGCCAGGCCAGCGGGATGTTGTAGATCGGCCCGGCGCCCTCCAGCTGGTGCAGGAACCAGAGCCGCCGCTGGGCGGAGGACAGCGGCACCAGCTCGGGCCGTTCGGCCCGCTCCAGGGCGAGTCGGGCCCGGTCGGCGCCGCCCAGGCCGGAGGCCAGCCCGGCCACCGTCGGGTCGCGGAACAGGGTGTGCAGCGGCAGTTCGACGCCCAGGGTCGCGCGGACCCGGGCCACCAGCCGGGTGGCCAGCAGGGAGTGCCCGCCCAGGCTGAAGAAGTCGTCGTCGACGCCGACCTGTGGCACGCCGAGCACCTCGGCGAACAGCCCGGCGAGCACCTGCTCCTGGGGGGTGCGCGGTGCCCGGCCGCTACGGGACACGGTGAACTCGGGCTCGGGCAGGGCGCGCCGGTCGAGCTTGCCGTTGGCGTTCAGCGGCAGGACGTCGAGGGTGACGAACGCGGCGGGCACCATGTAGTCCGGCAGCCGCTCGCGCAGGTGCGCCCGCAGCTCCTCCGGGTGGAGCTCCGCCCCGGGGGCGGGCACCAGGTAGGCGACCAGGCGGGTGTCCTCCGCCCGGTCCTTGCGGGCGATCACCGCGACCCGGCCGATCCGCGGGTGGTCGGCGAGCGCGCTCTCGATCTCGCCGAGTTCGATCCGGAAGCCGCGGACCTTCACCTGGTCGTCGGTGCGGCCGACGTACTCCAGCTGGCCGTCGGCGCGTCGACGTACCAGGTCGCCGGTGCGGTACATCCGCTCTCCGGCCGGTCCGAACGGGCAGGCCGTGAAGCGTACGGCGGAGAGCCCGGGCCGGTTCAGGTAGCCGCGGGCCAGGCCCGGGCCGGCGAGGTACAGCTCCCCGGTCACGCCCGGCGGAACCACGCCCAGCCGGTGGTCCAGCACGTAGCCGCGGAGCCCGGCGACGACATGGCCGATCGGCGGCACGCCGGACCCGGGCGTCAGCTGCTCGCTGATCGTCGCGACGACCGTGGCCTCGGTCGGGCCGTACGCGTTGAACATCCGCCGGTCCGCCGCCCAGCGCGTCACCAGCTCCGGCGGGCAGGCCTCGCCCGCCACCGTCAGCGTCGGCACGTCCACCGCGTCCGGCGACAGCGCGGCCAGCACCGACGGTGGCACCGTCGCGTGGGTGAGTGCGAGGCTCCGGTCGGTCAGCGCGGCCACCGGCTCGGTCGCGGGCGCCGGCACCAGGGTGGCACCGGTGAGCAGTGCGCCGAGGATGTCCCACACCGAGACGTCGAAGCTGGGCGAGGAGAACTGGAGCACCCGACTGTCGGCGTCGAGGCCGAGCCGCTCGACCTGGACCGCCACCATGGACGGCACACCCGCGTGGCTCACCACCACGCCCTTGGGCCGGCCGGTCGAGCCGGAGGTGTAGATCACGTACGCCGCGGTCCGGACGTCCACCGCGACGACCGGATCGGTCTCCGGCCACTGCGGCGCCTCGGCCACCTCGGCCACCTCGGCCACCGTCGCCGGGTCGTCGACCACCACGCTCGGCCGCGCGTCCGCCAGCATGAACGCGATCCGCGACTGCGGATACCCCGGGTCCACCGGCAGATAGGCGGCGCCCGTCTTCAGCACGCCCAGGACGGCCACCACGAACTCCACCGATCGCGGCAGCGAGAGCGCCACGAGCTGCTCCGCGGCCACCCCCCGGGCGATCAGCGAGTGCGCGAACCGGTTGGCCCAGGCATTCAGCTGACGGTACGTCACCTGCCTGCCGGCGGAGACCAGCGCCACCGCCTCCGGGGTGGCCGCCACCCGCGCCGCGAAGGCCTCCAGCACGTTCCCGGTGGCCGCCCCGCCCTCGACGGCGGGCAGCAGCTCGCGGCGCTCCTCGGCGGACAGCACGTCGAGCCGCCCGAGCCGCCGCTGCGGGTCGGCGACGGCCGCGCTCAGCAGCCGGACCAGGCGCGCGACCATCGTCTCGACGGTGGCCGGGTCGTACAGGTCGGTCGCGAACTGGACGAACGCGTCGATCCCGGCCGGGGCGCCGTCCTCGGCGTGCCGCTCGGCCAGCGAGAGGACCAGGTCGAACTTGGACGTGGTCGTGGTCAGCTCCACCTCGCCGACCCGCAGGCCGGGCGGGGCGAACTCGGCCCGGGCGTTGTTCTGCAGCACCAGCATGACCTGGAACAGCGGGTGGTGGGAGAGCGACCGGACCGGGTTGAGCC
>NZ_JBHVVI010000192.1:0-11622 GCF_042883685.1 Kitasatospora sp. NPDC058190 | reverse complement strand
CGCGGGGGTGACGGCTGCCGTCACCCGCGCGAGGCCCGTCACCACCCGCCCGGGGGCTGTTCGCTCCGGCATGTCATCGGCGGCCGCACCGTGCGCCCCGAGCCATCCACCTGTCCCCATGTGAAGGAGAACATCCATGCGTACCAAGATCGCTGCCATCGCCGCGGGAGCCGTCATATTCACCGGCCTCGGAGTCGGCACCGCCACCACCGCGTCCGCCAGCACCCCCGCCGTGTGCTCCTGGACCGGCTTCAGCAGCGACAACGAGCCGGAGGTCAGCTACGGCGACAGCGGCCCGGAGATCAAGGCACTGCAGTGCGAGCTCAACTACAGCGTGCGCGGCGCCGGTCTGCAGGAGGACGGGATCTTCGGCGGCCAGACCCTCGCCATCGTGAAGAAGTTCCAGGGGTGCGCCGGCCTTGACGCCGACGGCATCGTCGGCCCGAAGACCTGGGCCGCGCTGGACAACCAGAGCGACATCGACACCCAGGCGCAGTACCTCTGCTGATCCGGCCCGACCACGTACTCCCCATCACCTGTACCGAAGGAAGAACCATGCGTAACAAGCTTGCAGCCGTCGTCCTCACCACCGTTCTGGCCGCCGGATTCGGTGTGACCACCGCCGGAAGCGCCTCGGCCGCGACGTCCCCGAGCCAGCTCTGCGGCGGCTACAGCACCAGCGAGCCGGAGCTGAGCAACGGCGACAGCGGTAACGAGGTCAAGGCGCTGCAGTGCGAGCTCTACAACTCGCTCGCCTACATGGGCCCGGACGTCGACGGGCAGTTCGGCCCCAAGACCCTCGCCGCGGTGCAGAAGTTCCAGACGTGCACCGGTCTCCAGCCCGACGGCATCGTCGGCCCGTTGACCTGGGCCAAGCTGGACTACCAGAGCAGCCAGGGAACCACCCCTGTGTGGTGCTAGTCGTCCAGGCTGATCCGCCGTAGCGCCCCGGGGCCGAGGGATTCGTGGGTCGTTCGGCGGGGGCCGCTCCGGTCAGTGCGCGGCGGTGCCCGGTCTTGTCCCGGGTGCCGCCCAGCCCTCACCCCTCGGGCCCGTGGGCCCCGAACGACCACACACCCATCGAAAGGAACCCGCATGCGCAACAAGCTCGCGGCCGTCGTCCTCACCACCGCTCTGGCCGCCGGATTCGGTGTGACCACCGCCGGCAGCGCCTCGGCCGAAACCTCGGACTGCGGCACGTACAGCTGGAGCCAGGCGGAGCTGAGCTACGGCGACAGCGGTGACGAGGTCAAGGCGTTGCAGTGCGAACTGAACGCATCCTCCACCCTCTGGTCCACCCCCCTCAGCCTGAGCGTCGACGGGCAGTTCGGCGACCAGACCCTCGCCGCGGTGAAGAAGTTCCAGGGGTGCACCAAGCTCCAGGTCGACGGCATCGTCGGCCCGAACACCTGGAAGGCGCTGGACTTCTGGGCCACCCCGTGGAACGAGCTCACCGGCTGCTGACGAACCGCCAACCACGGCGGCGCGCCTGACCGGGGGGCCAAGGTGCGGTCGGTCCCCGGGAATCGGCGGATTCCCGGGGACATCGCACCACAGTGATCGACTGGCGTCGGCCAGGAGCCTGGCGAGATGCTCGGCTGGGGTCTCCCAGCCGAGCGTTTTGCGTGGGCGCCCGTTCAGGGCGGGGATCGATGGCTCGCGCTGACCGGCCTCAGCGGAACGCGGCGACATTGCGGGTGGCCCAGTCGGCGAAGGGGCGCGGGGCCCGGCCGAGGACCCGCTGGACGTCCGGACTGACGCGCAGCTCGGCCGGGCTCGGGGAGCCGAGGATGTCCAGGGTGTCGTCGGCGAGTTCCGCCGGCATGCTCCGGGCCATCGCGGCCCTGGCCTCGTCGCGGGTGAGCTCGTGGAACCTCACCGGCGTGCCGAGCGCGGCGGCGATGGCCTCCGCCTGCCCGCGCGGAGTGATCACCTCCGGACCGGTCAGCTCGTACACGCCGCCGGCGTGCCGGTCGTCCAGCAGGCAGGCCGCCGCGACCGCGGCGATGTCCGTCGGGTCGACGATCGGCACGCCGACGTCCCCGAAGGGTGCGGGGACGACCTGGTGCGCGCGAACGGACTCGGCCCACCACAGGGCGTTGGAGGCGAAGCCGCCCGGCCGCAGGACGGCCCACTCCAGGCCGGACTCCCGCAGCGCGTCCTCCAGCGCCCGCATCGCGATCCGCGTCTCGCCGAAGGGCCTGGTCGCCACGCCCTGACTGGAGAGCAGGACGACCCGGCGCACCCCGCCGGCCGCAGCTTCGCCGATGATGTCGGCAGGGCTGGCCCCTGCGGCGTGCAGGTCGCCGGACAGCAGCAGGAACAACGCCTTCGCCCCCTCCAGCGCGGGCTTGAGGCCGGCCGGCCTTCCCAGATCGGCGACCACGTGACGGACGCCGTCCGGCACCGCCGCAGCGTGCCGCGACACCGCCGTCACCTGCTCCCCCGCCTCGGCCAGCGCCTGCGTCAACGGCCGGCCGATGTTCCCGGTAGCCCCGGTCACCACGATCATGCTCAGCTCCTTGTCGGATGTCCTCTGTGCTCCTCACGCTAGGAGCGGCGGCTAACTTTTCGTAAGGACATACCTGGAGGTAAGTTCATGACATGACGGAAGGTTTGCAGCACAGCCAGGTCGAGACCAGAGCCCGGTATGACGTGTTTCACACCGACTGCCCCGCCCGCGACATGGTCGACCACGTGACCAGCAGGTGGGGCATCTGGGTGCTGATCTCCTTGCGGAGCAACGACCTCCGGTTCTACGAGCTGCGCGAGAGCATCCAGGGCATCAGCGAGAAGATGCTCTCCCAGACCCTGCGCGCGCTGGTCGACGACGGCCTGGTCTGGCGGAAGGTCGAGCCGACGACGCCACCCCAAGTCACCTACGGGCTGACCGACTTCGGCCAGGAGGTCAGCGAGCCGCTGACGGAACTGTTCGACCGGATCACCAGCCGGCTGTCGCTGCTCGGCCTGCGCAGGCCCGACATCGATTGACATACGGCCACCGACCGGCGGCCGACGGACGGCCTCGCCCGCTGCACGACCCGCGCCCAGCCGGGCCAGCCACGCTGGACTCCCGGCGGTGACAGACTGGGCGACATGACCGCGCACCCCACGATCGGCTCCGTCTGGGCCCGGCGCCACCCGGACGCGCCGCAACACGACCACGACTTCCGGGTGACCGGGGTGTTCGTGAAGGACGGCGTCACATACATCGAGTCCGAGCGGCTCGACAGCGGCGCACTCCACAGGGGGCGACTCGACGACGTCCTTGAGTACGCGGAGCCCGTCAACACCAACTGCACCGTCATTGAAGACCACCGGCACTGAGCAGGCCCGTACGGAAGATGCCGGGCCATCCACGCGGGATCGCCCGGCAGCTCCGTTTACCCGAACGGGTGTCGGGCGGCTTGCCGGAGCACTGAGAGGAGAAGGGCTTCCGCGTTACCCGGGGTGGCCGCCCAGAGCTGCATCTCGGTGTGAGCGGCTTGGCGGCGGGGGCTGATGGCGCGGATCGGCCGGGAGAACTGGGCGCTGAGGCACCACCACATCTCGATGCGGGCCCAGGCGAGTCGCCCGTTCACTCGGGGTCCGTCGCGCGCAGGTGGATCGGGTGGGCGGACTCGATGCCGACGAAGGCGATCGCGCGCACCGCGCCGAACTCGACCAGCTGGTGGGCGATTCGGGCAGCAGAGGCGTCGCCGAAGAGGTCGGCGAGGTAGCCGGCCTGGTCGTCGTCCAGCGGGAGTCGGGCGAGGCTGGTACGGATGGCTTCGAGGGCGTCGGAGAGCCTGGTGAAGGTGGCGACCTTCGTGATGCCCTTGATCTCGACGGTGACGGGGAAGGGGAGTTCGAAGCTCACTGCGGGTCTCCTTCGATTCGCGCCCACATCACCTTGCCGATGCCGCCCGCACGCGGGCAGCATCCCCAGTCTGCGGCGAGCTGGGAGACGAGCCGGAGCCCGCGCCCGGTCTCGTCGTCCTCGGCGGCCGGGCGGGGAATCGACGGCCGGTTGGCGTCGGCGTCGTGCACCTCGATACGGAGCGAGCCGAGGTGGAGTTCGAGCCGGATGAAGATCAGCCGTCCCGGCGGGGTCTTGGCGTGGAGGACGGCGTTGGTGACGAGCTCGCCGAGCACCAACTCGCCGGTGTCGAGGACCTGTTCGCCATCGGGCTGTTTGGCGAGGAAGGCTCGGAGCAGTCGCCGGGCGTAGCCGGCGGACTTGTGGTGCCTGGGCAGCCACCACGAGAACTCGCTCGCAGGGGCAGGCGGCTTCTCCAGCATTTCGGGCATGGCAGGGCCTCCTCCGGGGGTGATGGGAAAGTTCGCGATCCGGAGGGCGGCGAGAGGCATGGGAATGCCCGAGCGATGAGCCGCCAGGATCACGCTGCGTGGTGATGTCCACCACACTTCGTAAGCATGCCCCGTGGCGCTGGCTTCGTGCAATCGAATCCAGCAAAGTACATATGTCCTTTGGGATCTGATGTGACGAAACCACTTCCGTCACGCCAGACTGTGGCCCGACGACAGAGCGCGACGAGGGGAGGTCGGAGCGTGGCCGCAACACCGACGGTGCGCCGCCGAATGCTGGGTGCGGAACTGCGGAGGATCCGTGAGGGGCTCAACCTCAGGGTGGACGACGTGGCTGCCCGGCTCGGATGGCACCAGTCCAAGGTCAGCCGGTTGGAGAACGGGCGCCACGGGGTCCGGGCCAACGAGGTTGGGATACTGCTCGACGTCTACGAAGTCGCCGACCCGGCAACCAGGGAGGCGCTCGCGACGCTGGCGCGCGAGGGCAAGCGGAGGGTGTGGTGGCAGCCCTACTCGGACGTGATCTCGCAGAACTACGCATCGTTCATCAGCTTCGAGGCTGAGGCCGTGTCGATTCGGAACTTCGAGTCGTCGCTCATCCCGGGACTTCTCCAGACCGCCGACTACGTGCGAGCACTCATCCGACAGCTCAGGCCTGACGCTTCGCCCGAGGTGATCAACGCCCTGGTCGATGTTCGCCTGGCACGGCAGAACGCAGCGCTTCAGCGCGAAGATCCGCTCAAGCTATGGGCCATCGTGGATGAGGCCGCACTTCGGCGAGTAGTCGGGAGCAAGGCCGTGATGTCGAAGCAGCTTCAGCAACTGGTCGTCGCGAGTAGAGAGCCGCACGTGTCTTTGCAGGTCGTGCCCTTCGCCGCCGGTGCCCACCCAGGCGTGCACGGGCCGTTCGTGATTCTGGAGTTCCCCGTCCGAAATGATCTCGACGTGGTGTACACCGATGGCCTGGCGAGTAGCCTCTATCTCGAACGGGATGACGACGTCGCTACCTATTCCCAGGCATTCGATCGACTCCGAGCAGCAGCGCTTGACTTCGCACCGTCCCGGCGGCTCGTCACGCAAATTGCAAAGGAACTTGAGTGATGGACAACGATCCGACCGCGGATGTGAGTCGCGCCGAGTGGCGGAAGAGCTCGTACAGCACGGACCAGGGCAACTGCGTCGAGGTCGCCGACGGCTTCGCCGGCATCGTCCCGGTCCGTGACTCCAAGGACCCCAGCGGGCCGGCGCTCGTCTTTCCCACCGACGCGTGGACGGCGTTCGTCACCGCCATCAAGGCACGCGAACTTCCCAATAC
Source organism: Kitasatospora sp. NPDC058190 (assembly GCF_042883685.1). Classification (NCBI taxonomy): domain Bacteria; kingdom Bacillati; phylum Actinomycetota; class Actinomycetes; order Kitasatosporales; family Streptomycetaceae; genus Kitasatospora; species Kitasatospora sp. NPDC058190. The sequence continues at coordinate 5,999 of NZ_JBHVVI010000192.1, read as the reverse complement.
CTGAGCATGCTTGCGTGAGAAGTCGGCCGGGCCGACTTCTCACGCAAGTGGATTCGCAGTTGATCCCAGATCGCCTTGTCGCCGCCTGGCAGCGGCAGCCCCACCCCCGGCCGTCCACCGACCGGTGGACCCAAGGTTCAACCGGCCGGGCGTGTCGGGCGCGGCCTTCGGCCGACCAGGATCTCGGGTATGAGTCAACTCCCCGTACGGATAGCCCGTTGGAGCGCCCGGCACGCATGGCGCGCGATCGCCGGCTGGTTCGCGTTTGTCATTCTGTGCCTCGGGGCCGGCGTCGCGATCGGCTCCCATGAGGCAACTACCGAGGATTACCGGGTCGGTGAGGCGGGGCGGGCCGAGGCGATCGCGGCTGCGGGAGGCCTGCAGCAGCATCCGACCGAGCAGATCATCATCCATGCCAGGTCCGGGCCGCTGGACCAGGCCGCCGCCGCTGCTGCGGCGCAGGACCTCACCGAGCGCCTGCGCAAGCTGCCCGAGGTGGACAGCGTGGCAGCTCCGGTCCGATCCAAGGGCGGCACGGTTCTCAGGGTCCCGGTGATCCTCAAGGGCCCCGAGCTGGACGGGAAGAAGAACGTCGTCCCGGTCCTCGCCCAGACGGCCCAGGTGCAGGGCGGCCACCCGGACCTGGTCGTGGAGGAGACCGGCTCCCCCGCCATCAGCAAGGGCGTCAACGACCAGCGCGGGAAGGACCTCACGCTCTCCGAGCGCATCACCCTGCCGGTCACGCTCATCACCCTGCTGATCGTCTTCGGATCGGTCGTCATGGCCGGTGTGCCGCTGCTGCTTGCGCTCTCCTCGATCGCCGCCGCCCTGGGGCTGTCCATGATCGCGTCCCATGTCCTGCCCGACCCCGGTGTCGGGACCAACATGATCCTGCTCATCGGCTTGGCGGTAGGCGTCGACTACACGCTCTTCTACCTCAAGCGCGAACGCGAGGAACGGGCCCGCGCCGGGGGACGGCTCAGCTCCGAGGCCCTGGTGGAGCTGGCGGCGGCGACCGCGGGCCGGGCCATCGTGGTCTCCGGTCTCGCCGTGATCGTCTCCACCGCGACCCTGTATCTGGCCACGGACGTCATCTTCTCCTCGCTGGCGACGGGCACGATCCTGGTCGTGGCGGTCGCCATGGCCAGCTCCCTGACCGCACTTCCCGCACTCCTGGTGAAGATCGGCCGGAGGACCGAGCGCCGTGCGGCCGGCAAGGCCGCCCGCCGGGCGAGCCACGGCAAGCCGGTCCGCACGAAGCGCGCGGAGGCCGAGACGGGCCGGGTGTTCGGTGCCCTGCTGAGGCCCGCGCAGAAGCGTCCCGCCCTCACGCTGTGCGTGTCGGTGCTGGTCATGCTCGCCCTGGCGGTGCCCGCGCTCGGCCTGAAGCTCGTCGACCCGGGCAAGGACACCTTCTCCCGCGACATCCCGGCCATGCAGGTCTACGACCGGCTGACCACGGCCTTCCCGGAGCTCCTGGTCAAGCACGTGGTTGTCGCCCGCTCCACTCCGGACCAAGCGGCCCGGGTGCAGCATGCGCTGGCGGACCTCGGCCGGCGGGCGCAGGCCGATCCGCTGTTCGCCAGGGACGCCGAGCCGAGGGTGCGTACGTCGGCCGACGGCCGGATCAGCGTGCTGGAGCTGGCCGTCCCGTTCCCCGCGCCCTCCGCCGAGGCGATCGAGTCACTCGACCACATCCGTAAGGACTATCTGCCCGCCACGGTCGGCAAGCTGTCCGGCGTGGAGACGGGGGTGAGCGGTGACGTGGCCCGAGGCCGCGACTACGTGGATCACGAGAACAGCAAACTGCCGCTGGTCATCGGGTTCCTCCTTCTGATGACCCTCGTGATGACCGTATGGGCGTTCCGCTCGGTGGTCATCGGCCTGATCGGCGTCGTCCTCAACCTGCTGTCCGCCGGGGCCTCGCTCGGCCTGCTGGTCGTGTTCTTCCAGGGAACGTGGGCAGAGGACCTCCTGGCCTTCCACTCCCTCGGCGCGATCGCGTCTCGCGTGCCGCTGTTCCTCTTCGTGATCCTCTTCGGCCTGTCGATGGACTACCAGGTGTTCGTGGTCAGCCGGATCCAGGAGGCCAGGCAGAACGGGATGTCGGCTCACGAGGCGGTGGTGGACGGCATCAGCCGGTCGGCCAAGGTGGTGACCAGCGCGGCGATCGTGATGGTGACGGTGTTCGGTGCCTTCGTCGCCCTGCACCTCACCGAGATGAAGCAGATGGGCTTCTGCCTGGCGGTGGCCGTGCTGCTGGACGCCGTCGTCATCCGGCTCATGGTCCTGCCGTCGCTGCTGCTGCTCCTCGGCGAGCGGGCATGGTGGCCGCTCCGTCCGGTGCGACGGTCACAGACCGCTGTCCCTGCTGCCGGCGTGCCGCAGAACGTAAGCTGACGATCATGATTCAACGGCCGCAGCCCGACGACCGGTTCCGCACCCGGACCCTGCGCCGGTGGTACGCCGTCTCCTGGGTGTTCCTGGGCCTGTGTCCCCCGGTCATCTCCGCGCTGCACCACACCGGAGCGGCGACGCACTGGTCGTTGGCGCTGCTTGCCGTGATCGCCCTCTGCTACGCCGCCGTTGTGGCCCTTCCCCGCAATCCCGTGCTGCGCCCCCACACCTTTCTGGGCGTGCTCGTCCTCGGCTTGGGCGCGCTGTCCCTCCTGCGCGGCGACGGCGCGGCACTGTTCATCGTGTCGCTCCCGCACTTCTGGCTCTTCGCCAGGAGCCCGCGGCACTCGATCGCCCTCAGCGGCGCTGCCGCCGCGGCCACCGTGCTCGGCATCATCCGCCATCAGAGCTGGCACGCGGAGGACTTCTCCACCGGCAACATCGTCTTCACCCTCATCGGCTATGTCGCGGGCGTGCTGCTCGGACTGGGGGTGGTCCGGATCGTCGAGCAGAGCGACGAGCGCGCCCGCCGCCTGGGCTCCGAGCTGGAGAGCGCCCAACTACGCCTGGCCGAGGCGCACAAACTCCAGGGCGCCACGGAGGAGCGCGAGCGGCTCGCGCGGGAGATCCACGACACCCTCGCGCAGGGCTTCGCTTCCATCATCGTGCTGGCGGAAGCGGCCCGATCCAGCCTCGACACCGACCCCGGCAGGAGCGCCCGACAGTTGTTCTCGATCGAGAACACCGCACGCGAGAACCTCGCCGAGGCGCGGGTACTCGTCGGCTCCGCCCCCCAGAGCGGTCCCGCCCTCGGCTCGGTAGCCAAGACCCTGCGCCGGACCCTGGACCGGTTCGCCGAGGACACGGGGCTCACCGTCACCGCGGACCTGCCGGACATCGAGTGCGACCAGCAGACCCGGATCGCGCTCCTGCGCTGCACTCAGGAGTCCCTGGCCAACGTCCGCAAGCACGCGGCCGCCTCCGTGGTGGAGATCGTCCTCGCGCCGTCTCCGGACGGCGTCGAACTGGAGATAACCGACGACGGCAGGGGCTTCGTCGTCGAGGACTCCCACGGCTTCGGGCTCAACGGCATGCGCAATCGCCTGGCCGAACTCGGCGGCGCGCTCACCGTCACCAGCTCCCTCGGCGACGGCACCCGCGTCCTCGCCGTGATTCCCACGAACAGTCAGGTGTGACGACATGACAGCTCGGACAGCGGCGGACGGGCTCCGCATCATCGTGGTCGACGACCACACGGTCATGCGCGCCGGGGTCGTCGCCCTGCTGGCCTCCGAGCCCACCATCGACATCGTCGGCGAGGGCGGCGACGGCCGCGCGGCCGTCGAACTCGTCGAGCGCCTGAAGCCGGACGTTGCCCTGATCGATCTGCGGATGCCGGTCCTCGACGGGGCAAGTGCCACCGCCGAGATCGTCGCCCGCCACCCGGGAACCCGGGTACTGATCCTGACCACGTACGACACCGACGCGGAGATCGAGCGCGCGGTCGAGGCCGGCGCGATCGGCTACCTGCTCAAGGACACCACGCGTGACCAGCTCATCGACGCCATCCGCTCCGCGGCCCGCGGCGAGACCGTCCTGGCCCCGAGAGTCGCGGAGCGGCTGGTCGCCCGCATGCGGCAACCAGCTCCGGTGGCCCTGACCACCCGGGAGGTGGATGTGCTGAGCGCGGTCGCCGACGGCCTGTCCAACGTGGAGATCGGCCGGCGGCTGGTCATCGCGGAGGCCACGGTGAAGACCCATCTGCTGCGGGTCTTCGCCAAGCTCGACGTCAGAGACCGCACGCACGCGGTGGTCGTGGCCCTCGAACGCGGACTGCTGGACAGGCGCTAGCCCAGGTGCCCAGTGAACGTTCGACGATGGCGAAAGCTCACTGGTGGCCGTGGTGGTCGTGGCCCGCGTGCGGGTCACCGTGTGCTGCGTGCCCGCCCGCGTCCGGGGAGCCGCCCATCATCCGGAGCATCGCGGCGCCGCCGGTGCGGAGGAAGCGGGTGAGCAGCACGGCAGCCAGCAGCAGGAAGGCGATGTTGAGCCAGGTGGTGTAGTTCCACTCGACGCCGGACATCGGGATCTCGGCGTTCCGCTGGTTCGGCACCAGGCCGAGGCCGCCGAAGAGGAACTCGACCACGTACCCGGCCAGCACCATCGCCGTGTAGAAGGTGCCGAGGAGGAAGAGGGCCATCCGGGGGCCGTAGTACTTCCGGTAGATGTTGAGGATCGGCAGGATCAGCAGGTCCGCGAAGATGAACGCGACCACGCCGCCGAAGCTGATGCCGCCCTTCCACAGCACCACCGCCAACGGCACGTTGCCGATCGAGCAGACGAAGGACGCGATCGCCACCAGGGGGCCGATCAGCGGGCCCCAGAGCTTGCCCGCCAGCGGGTGGTCGGCGAAGAAGAAGGCCTGCCAGAACGAGTCGGGGACCCAGGCGGCGATGGCGCCGGCGATGAGCAGGCCGACCACCAGGTCCCTGAGGATGGCGGCCCACTCCATCACGAAGACGTGCGAGACCGAGGTGAGGCCCTGCCGGGAGAGCAGGCGGCGGGCGAAGGGGCCCTCCCCGGCCACCGACATGTCCATCGCCGCGTGGCCCTCCATTGAGCCGGCCCGCCCGAACTCGGCCTCGTGGCGGGCTTCCTGGAGCAGCCGCGGGCGCAAAAGCCGCCGGAAGAGCAGGGCCAGCAGCAGGATCATCACCGGTCCGCCGACGAACTCGGCCGCGGTGAACTGCCAGCCCAGCAACAGGGCCAGGATGATGCCGAGTTCGACCACCAGGTTCGTCGAGGCGATCTCGAAGGCCATCGCCGCGGTGAAGTTCGCGCCCTTGCGGAACAGCGAACGAGCCAGGGCGACGGCCGCGTAGGAGCAGGAGGAGGAGGCCGCGCCGAGGGCGGAGGCGACGGCGAGGGTGCGGGGGCGGTCGTCGCCGAGCAACCGCACCACGGTGGACTTGTGGACCACGGCCTGGACGACGGCGGAGAGCAGGAAGCCGAGGATCAGGGCCCAGGTGATCTCCCAGGTCATCGATCCGGCGATGGACAGCGCGTGCAGGATCGCGTGCATAGTGGTCCGCCTTCCTCAGTCCCAGTCGGCGACCATATACCCGTACGGGGTATTCAGGAACCGTGACGCGCCGACACCCGCCGCTGGGCCGCCCGTACGACCAGCGCACCCGCCGCACCGAGCACGCACAGCACGGTGGCGGCCAGCACGGCGTGGTTGGCGCCGTCGGCGGCGCCCCGGGCGGTGGCGGGGCGGCCGAGGCCCATCAGGGTGACGGTGACCGCGACGCCGAGCGAGGAGCCGAGGTAGCGGGCGGTGTTGTTGGCGCCCGAGCCCATCGCGGCGCGGTGCGCGGGGACGCTGGTGACGGCGAGGCGGCCGAGCGCCGCGTTGAGCACGCCGCTGCCGACACCGGCCACCGCCAGGCCGGGGGCCAGCCGCAGCCAGGAGTCGCCGGGGTGCAGCCCCAGCAGGGCGAGTTCGCCGACGCCGCAGACCAGCAGGGCGACGGCCAGCTGGGCGGTGGCGCCGATCCGGTCGGCGAGACGCCGGGCCTGGAGTGCGGCGACCACCGACAGGC
>NZ_JBHVVI010000191.1:0-11959 GCF_042883685.1 Kitasatospora sp. NPDC058190 | reverse complement strand
CCGTGCCACCGGCCGCCCGGTGCGGCGCTACGAACGCGCCGCACCGGGCGAGTTGGTCCACATCGACATCAAGAAGCTCGGCAACATCCCCCGACGGCGGCGGGCACAAGATCCTGGGTCGCGAGGCCGGCCGCAAGACCCGTTCCGGGGCGGGCTACAGCTACCTCCACAACGCCGTGGACGACCACTCCCGCCTGGCCTACAGCGAGATCCTGCCCGACGAGCGCAAGGAGACCGCCACCACGTTCTGGGCTTGGGCGAACGAGTTCTTCGCCCGGGCCGGGATCACCGTCCAGCGCGTGCTGACCGACAACGGCTCCTGCTACCGCTCCCGGACCTGGCGCGATGCCCTCGCAGCCGAGGGCATCGCGCACAAACGCACCCGACCCTACCGGCCGCAGACCAACGGCAAGGTCGAACGCTTCAACCGCACCCTGCTCGACAAATGGGCCTACGCACAGCCCTACCGCACCGAGCAGGAACGCCGCGACGCCTACCCCGCTTGGCTCCACACCTACAATCACCACCGCGGACACACCGCACTCGCAGGCAAGCCACCCGCCAGCCGCGTCCCCAACCTCACGGGTCAGTACAGTTAGAGCGTCCGCGCGCCGCGTGCAGCACCACCTGCGCGCGCATCCGCAGCCGGTACTCGGTCTTGTGGCCGTAAGCCATCTTCTTCAAGCGTTCGCGCTCGGCAGCGGTTGGGGCTATCGGGCGGGCAGCGGCAACGGGCAAGGCAGGAAGACCGATCGGGAGAAGTGGATCATGCTGGCCCCCAGCCTGCCGTGTCCGGCCCCTGGCCCTCGTCACTAGTAGTTGAACGTCCGACCTCCCGCTCCACCAGAGACCGACCAGACCTCGCTGATCAGGCCGTCCGAGATCCGCAGGATATCCGTCCCGCTCACCGCCACCTCCCGGCCGCCGTCGCCGGGCCTCGACGCCCTATAGGGCCGGGCGACGAGGCCGTTCGGTCGGCCGTCGACGAATTCGAGGTCGACGGCCGCCTCGCCCTCCGGCGTGAACAGCAGGCCGGGCCGGACCTTGTGGAAGGCCGTGATGGCAGCGGCGAGCTGCTGCGGAGTGCGGATCTTGTCAAAGACCTCCGCACCCGGCTGGGCGTAACGCAGGGTCAGTTCCGGTGCCATGATCTCCTCGGCCAGGGCCAGGTCGAGGTTCCACAGCCGGGTCCACTGGTCGTAGATCTCGACGCCGGTCCGGCGTGCGTCACCGTCACGGGGCGGGGTCGAGAGGGCGGAGGCCAGGGCGGACGTCCACGCGGCGGTGGCCCGCCCGGCCAAGGGGCTGTTCGGCGCGTAGCCGTCGAACACGTGGAAGGCTCCGGGCACGAGGTGGATCTCGGTCGGCACCCCGGCGGCCGTCAGGCGGCGGGCGTAGTCGAGGCCCTGGTCCCGCAGCGCGTCCTGCTCGCAGATCATCAGATACGCGGGCGGCAGGCCGCCCAGGTCCGCCGCCCGCGCCGGGGCGGCGTACTGGTCGGCCTGCCCGGAGCCCAGGTACGGCAGCCACATTCCGCGCACGGCATTCCCGTCGATCACCCGCGGGTCGGTGATCTCGTCGACCGATGGCTGGTCGCATCGGTCGTCGAAGGTGGGTGCCAGCAGCAGCTGGTGGACGAGGGCCGGGCCGCCGCGGTCGCGGGCGGCGAGTGCGACGCCCGCCGCCAGGGCGGCGCCGGCGGAACGGCCTGCCACGGCCAGCCGGTCGGCGTCGACGCCCAGTGCCCTGGTGTTGTCGGCCGTCCAGCGAAGCGCGGCGAAGCAGTCGTCGAACGCGGCGGGATACGGGTGTTCGGGGGCGAGCCGGTAGTCGACGGAGACCACGACGGCGTGCGTGGCCAGGCAGATGTCGCGGCAGTTGGCGTCGCCGGTGTCCAGGTCGCCGGAGATGAACGCACCGCCGTGGAAGTACAGGACAGCGGGGAGCGCCGCGTCCGCGGCGCCGCTGGGCCGGTAGAACCGGATCGGCAGCTCGCCCGCCGGGCCGTCGATGACCGCGTCCTCGACGGTCAGCCGGGCGTCGGTGACCGGGGGCTTGGCGGCGAACGCGGCGCGCAGGTAGGCCCGCGTGGTCACCGGATCGGCCAGCGGGTCGAACGCCGGGAGCGCTGCCAGGACACCGGCGAGTTCGGGAGCGATGCGCAACTTTAATCCTCTCACTGATACCGTCTCGATGAGATGAAGCTATAGTCTCACTGGAACGGTGTCAAAGAGAAGGTGTCATGGACGAGCTAACGCCCTCGCAATACGTGATCCTCGGCCTGATCGCCCGCCACGGCGCGATGACGCCGTACGAGCTCAAGGCCCGCATCGAGGAGAGCGTGGCCCATTACTGGCCAATCCCCCACGCCCAGCTCTACCGGGATCCGCCGCGCCTGGCCGAACTCGGTCTGCTGCTGGAGGAGGCCGAGGAGCACGGGCGCCGCCGCCGCGTCTTCCACCTCACCGAGGCGGGGCGCGAGGCCCTCGGCCGCTGGCTGGCCGACCCCACTACAGCCCCGCCCGAGACCCGCAACCCCTCGTTGCTCAAGCTCACCTTCGCCGATCTGGCCTCGCCCGTCGAGATCGAGGCGCTCGCCCTCACCCAGGCCGCGCGGCACCACGGCTGGCGCGACGAGTACCGCGGCCTGCTCGCCGCGCTGGACCCGTCCGAGCCGGGAAACGCAGCCAGAGCCCGCCTGATCAGGCTCGGCATCCAGCACGAACAGGGTTACATCGACTTCTGGGAGGGGCTGGCCCGTGAGCAGGGCTAGGATCTGTCTGACAAATGATCATCTGGAGGGTTCGCGGAGCCAGAGGATCGGGGCTGCCAGGAGGAGTCCCGCGCGGTAGCTGGCGGCGATCCAACGCTCTTCACGAGCTGTGGCGGCACCTGGAGACTGGATCGGAGACGACCGAGGCCCTGAGTGAACTCGGCGCACCGAGCCGGGAGGCATCAGACCCTCCAGGGCCCGCCGTTGGCGAACGGGGCATCAGGGCCACGGCCGCCAGGATCGTGAGCGCCCAGCTCAGACCAGGACCACCAGCTCGAACGCCGCCGCAACGGTCAGCAGCCTGGCGGCTGTCCGGCGAGGCCGTCGTGGCCTGGCAACTGCGGCAGCTGCGGCCTCCCGCCGTTCCCGGATGGCCCGCGCCCGCCAGGCCGCTCTGAGCCACTGACGGTCTGCCACACGCTGCCGCGCCCTGGATCGCTGGTACCGCACTGTTCCCCTTCGAGACGATCACCTCTAGCTGAGGCGGCCGTCACCTTACGCAGTTCGGCCGTGAGTCCAGACACCACCCCCCCCGACTGTGTGCGCCGTGGCCGGGCGGGCTGGTAGCCCGGCTACAGGTGAGCGTCGGCGGCTCAGCGGCCGTAGGCGATGAGCGCCCACAGGACGGGTACGCCGGTCTGTGTGGTTGATCGCGCCGACCATCGTTGGGGAACGCCGAGAGATCCGGACCGCGACACCCTCGAAGGTCCGCCCGTCGGCTGTTCCAGGCTCCCGATCGAGCTCACGTCATTCGTGCTCGCTCGACCTGTCGGACACAGGCTTGAACGACCGGGCTCCAACCGACGTGTCACGACTCGGTAGGTCATCGTTACCGAGCGCAGGCCCACAAGGTGGCGCGTGTCCCGTCTCAAATGATCTTGGCGGTCGGTAGGTTTTTGCCACTCTCGTCTGGCTCGGGAGGTGGGGTCACCGACCTGCCCTCGGCCTGCATCGGGAACTCACCCAGCGCCCCTTCGAGACCGCCGTGGTGTACGCCGCGCACGGCGACGGCATCTTCCGGCCCTTACCGGCACCGCGCCGGAGGACCTGGAGGAAGGGAGGCTTCTCCCTTGCGCGAGCAGCGCCAATAGCGACGTGGCCTTCTGGCTCTGCGACCCCCGGGACCCGGACCGCTGGGACGTCGTCGTCTTCAAGCGCCAGCCCCTCTACGGGGAGGAACGCTGGGTCCGCTTCGCAGCGGGCTTCGGCGCTTCGTGAGGCGAAGGGCTGGACCGGCCAGCGTGACGCAGGCCCCTGCCGTGGTCAGCGGTCGGCCGGGTACACCGTGACCGACGCAATGCGCCCGGATCCGTCAAAGCCGACGTCCACGGTACCGCCGTCGGGAAGGTCGGCGCTGATGCCCGTCTCCCCCCGCCGCTGGACCAGCCGGTAGTGATCGAAGTACCCGCTCACCGCCAGTCGCGGTGGGCGCCCGATCAGAGCCGCACCGGTGGTCAGGATCCTCGGCAAGGTGAGGGGATCGACCCCTGCGAGCGGAACCCGGGGATCGTCCGGTAGCAGATAGAGCCGAGTGCTGGGCCCCGCCTCCACGCCGAGGTAGCCGACCGCACCGGTCACGCCCATGGCGGCGAAGGCGAGCGTTTCCGCGGCGCGGCGCGGATCCGCGAAACCGGACAGGTCGAGAACCTCCTCGGTGAACTCCGGAAGGCCGTGAGCCCGTCCGAAATCCCTGACGCGCTCAGCGGCGGCGACCACCGGCGCACCCCGCAGTCCCGGATTCGCCCAACCCCACATCGATGTCCGTTCGGACAGATCGTAGGTGGCCAGGATCGCCACACGGATCTCCCGGCCGCCCTGCCGGTAGACGCCTGTGTCGAGGTCGACGTCCCAAGGACCGTCGGGGATACCGGCATCCAAGGCCTCAAGCTGGGCAGTGCCCCAGGCCGCGTGCCGTTCCGCCTCCTGGAGAAACGCGTCACAGAAGTTGCTCATCACGTAATGAGACGCTGAACGATCGCCAGGCTGATTCCGTCGGGAAACGGGAGGCGGTTCCCGTTGGTGGACGCGACACCCGAGTAGGGGCGTCAACAGCCACTGAACTGCGAGAACGACGTCGGCACAGACTCATTAGGGTTACGGAAGCACGATGAGAGAGGACAGGCATGACCCGTACGACACCTGAGCGGCCACTCGACCCGGAAAGTCTTTTTCCGGAACTGGCCCAGTACCGGCGAACCGCCACTCGCCTGCACCCGAGGCCCGGGGTCCCCGGCGCGCGGGACAGCTCCGTGGGTGGGCCGATGCTCTGGCCGGTCGACGAGCCGTGGCCGGTGTGTACGCACCCGCACAAGCGGAGCACGGGTTTGCGGGTGGAGGACGTCCGGCTCCGACGTCGGATCCTCGACGAGGCCTGGGGGCGCGCCCCGGAGGCGGGCGTCAGTCCCGGGCCGACGGACGCCGAACGGGAGGTCCTGGCTTCGCTGAAGCGCGGGCGGCACGCGCCGTGGCTGGCGAACACCGCCCCGGTCCCCCTGATGGCCGTCGCGCAGCTGTACCGGCGGGACGTGCCCGACCTGGTCGGCGGGCCCGCCGACTGCGACTTGCTCCAGGTGTTCTGGTGCCCGTTCGATGCCCACGGCACCGGCTACGAGTTGTCGCTGCACCTTCGCTGGCGTCGTTCCACCGATGTCCGTGACCCGCTGGCCGACCAGCCGGAGCCGGTGGTGGTCGGTTCCGCAGGGTACGTGCCCGACCCTTGCGTCCTGAACCCGGAGCAGGTACTGGAGCACCAGTACATCGGCCTGCTCCCCGAGCGCCTGCGCGGGCGGATAGAGAAGTGGGAGGGGCCCGAGGACGAGCGCGGGGCGGATGAACCCGGTTACCAGAGCGATCTGTCGATCGCCCCGGGCTGGAAGGTCGGAGGGTTCGCCTCCTGGCACGTGACGGATCCGGTGCCGATGGACTGCGTGTGCGGACAGCCCATGGAACCGCTGATCACCATCGCCAGCTCCGAGTGCGACAGCTTCAGCCAGAGCTGGATCCCCGTGGAGGACCGGGCGACGATGGAGGGAGCGACCGAGCCGACGTCCGTCGCGGTGGGCCGCGACGGAGCGCTGTACGTCTTCGTGTGTCCGAAAGATCCCGGTCACCCTCACCGGCTCAGCGTTCAGTGACGCCACGGCCCGAACTCGCCTCCGTGGGCGGCTGCTGAGGCACCGAATCCGCCCGGGTTGATGATGGGCAGAGGCGGGCCGAAGATCTCGACGAACTTCCGGTCCCACTGGTACCACTTGGTCCGGGTCTGGGGCCCGTCCAGGGAACCGCCGGCTTCCGAGATGATCGTGGTGAGGTTGAGCGGGGAGTCAGGGTTCACCCGCTGGTTGCGGAAGTTGTCCGCGGTCTTGTCGTCACCCATGAGCCTGGCCGCGCCCTCGGCCAGCTCGTTGTACTCCTTGACCGTTTCGTGCCAGGCGCCACTCGCGGCCGCCTTGGCCTTGTTGACCACGTCGTCGCAGGTCTTGCGGTCGAAGTCGAGGAACAGCCCGTCCGGGTCGCTGGCGTTGATCGGGTCGTTGTTGCTGTAGGCGTCACCGTTCCACTGCTGGGGATCGGCCGGGTCGAGGACAGGGTCGGGGTTGATGAACCGTCCGCGGGCCGGGTCGTACTGGCGTGCTCCGAGGTTGGTGAGGCCGGTGGTGTCGTCCTTGCTGCCGCCCACGAAGCCCTTGGTGCCGGCCCATTGGCCGACTGTGGGCTGGGCGCCGCGGGGGTTGCCGAAGGGGTCGGTGGGGCGGCGGGTGACGGTCATGGCGGCGTCGGTCCCGATCTGGACGCCGTTGGTTCCGTGCGGGTCCGCGGCCTGGATGACGACGTTGCCGCCGCCGACGGCCGAGGTGGTCCGGGTGTAGGTGAGCCCGCCTCCTGCGGCGATGGACCGGACGTTGCTCAGGGTTCCGGTGGCGGTGTCGAGGGTGAGCTCGTCGGTGGACAGGTTGAGGGTGGTCTTGCCGGGGTTGCGGCGGATGAGCTGGTTGCCGTTGGCGTCGTAGAGCTGGCTCGTGGTTCCCGCCGCTCCGGTCGAGCTGAGGGAGGTGAGCTTGCCTTCACCGTTCCAGGTCAGCGCCGTGGTCCCGCCGACCTCCGTGATGGCGGTCGTGCGGCCGGACGTGTCGTACTGGTAGCCGACGGCCTTCGTGCCACTCGGCCCGCTGGTGGTGGAGGTGAGCAGGGCGTGGGGTCCGCCGGTCCCGCCGTCGGTGTCGGGGGCGCTGGTCGGGGTGTTGGCGCTCTTGGGGGCGCGGGAAGGCCAGGGTGGTGCCGGGTCCGCGGACCTGCCTGCTCCGCCGCCCGGTCCGCGAACTCGCCTCCGGCCGCGTGCCGTTGGCCCCGTCCGGCTTCCTCAGTGGTACCAGGCCGAGCCGGTGCTCTGGCTGCCGTTGGAGATCGCTATGGCGACCGCGTGGACGACGCTGTCGTGGTAGAACTGGCCGGTGTCGACGTGCCCGCCGGGTCCGGCGGAGATGGTCTGGGAGGTCTTTCCCCCGGTCTGGTCGTTGCGGTCGAAGATGGTCAGCCAGCAGGTGGTGGTGTACGAGTCCAGGTGGCCGTAGGCCGAGTTGGCCGAGAGGTGCAGATGGCCGATGCAGCCGGGAACCGAGATGCTCACCGAACCGGTCGTGCCGGCGTGGGCGGTTCCGGACGTGCCGATGACGCTGATGCCCGCCAGCGAGGCGGCAGCGACCACTGCTCCGATACGACGACGCATGGTTCCTCCGTGGTCCGTGGTCCGTGGCCCTGTGGTGCCGAAACGGTGGACGACCACGACCTCCGCCACGGGGTGCCCCGGTCGTCCTCGCAGCATCCTTCCCGTGCGCCGCCGGCCGAGGAACGATGTTGACCGGACGTTTGCCCGACGCTTCGCAGCCGCCCGCAAGCTCCTCGCCGCATTCCCCGGCCCCCGTGGAGCGCGGCGATGCCCCCGGGACGAGGGTCAGCGCGGGCGGTACCGCAGGTAGCGGACGTACAGCACGATGCACGTGATCGCGCCGACCGCGCACACCGGAAGGCTCAGCCCGACCGCCATGATCACGCCGTCGCTGACGCCCTGCACGGTCTCCTCCCTGACCATCCCGTTCGCGTCGGTGATCCGGCGGGTGGTCTCCGCGTGGCTCGCGAGATAGGTGACCATCGAGACGCCCACCGCCAGGAACACCGCCGCCCCGGCCAGGAACCAGCCGCCCGCCCGCTCCTGCCACTCGTCCCCTTCCAGCCGCCGCGCGCAAAGGCTGTGCTCCACCACCGCGCGGCCCAGGCCGGAGGCCCCGGCGGCGTGCCCGTCGATGTGCAGGCGCGCGCCGCCGGCGAGGGCGAGGCGGCAGCGGTAGTCGTTGCCCAGCCGGCGGGCGAGGCCGTGGATCCTCGTGGTGCCGGGCATCGTGATCGACACGACCTGGCTCCACTCCCAGCCCACCGCGCCACGCCGCGAGCCGTGGACGAGTCCGCGCTCGCGGACCTCGAAGTACTCTCCCGACCCGCCCCGCACCGCGCGCCACGCCTGCGTCACGGCGACGTACAGCGCCCCCAGGGACAGGCCGATGACCAGGCCGATCGCCCGGCCGCCGCCCGAGCGGCCGTCGTCCATGCTGAACGCCCACAGCCCGAGCCAGCCGGTGGGCACGGCCAGCACCAGCGCCCACACGGCGTTGCGCCACCGCGCCCGGGTGTCCACCCGGTGCCTGCTGAGCACGGCACCGAACAGGTCAGTCATCTCCGCCTCGCTGATCATCCGCACAGTGAAGCACCAACACCACGTCCACTCAAGGGCGTTCGCCAGCGCCTCCCCGATCGGGTGCCGATGGGCACGGACACCGCGCCGTTGATCGGTTGCTAACCGGGCCTTCTGGAACTCGTCGACTACAACGAGGTCGGCCTCGCGCGTACGGGCTCGGCTTCCTGGAACGCCGACTTCAGCACCCGCTGACGTCCACCGGGGCCGCTCCACCTCCCCGGAGCGGCCCCGGTTTTGATCGGACCCCGCCGATCAGGTCGTCGTGGCGGCCCGATCCTCCCCGCGGGGCGTGCGGTTGTCGGTGGCCAGCACGTCGCCCGGCACCGGCGAGCCCGTCTGGCGCCGCAGCGCACCGATCGCCGGGTCGGAGATGGAGACCGTGAGCCGGTAGGGCGGCTGCCCGGTGATGGTGTTGTTCGAGTCGGTCGGCGCCATCAGGCGTTGCTGGACGGCGAAGCCGTCGAAGCCCGGGCACAGGGCCTCGGACGGGAGGGTCACCTGTACGGATGCGCCGTTCTCGGGCCCGACGTGGACGGTGCCGCCCGCGTCGGACGGGGTGTCGTCGTCGGGGGTCAGCGGGAGGCCGTGGCCCCGCCGACCAGGCCGTCCGGGCCCTCGATCTCCACCGCCACGCCCTGCGGGCCGAGTGGCGTGGACAGGTCCAGCGCGCGGCCGCCGGCGCCCGGGCCGGGCAGCAGGTTGATGGTGAAGTGCCCGGGGTCGTTGCCCGAGGACCGGGAGAACCCGTAGGAGCCGAGGACGAGTTGTGGC
This sequence comes from Kitasatospora sp. NPDC058190, assembly GCF_042883685.1. Classification (NCBI taxonomy): domain Bacteria; kingdom Bacillati; phylum Actinomycetota; class Actinomycetes; order Kitasatosporales; family Streptomycetaceae; genus Kitasatospora; species Kitasatospora sp. NPDC058190. Next base: position 2,666 of record NZ_JBHVVI010000191.1, on the reverse strand, counting down.
CCCGGCGGTGGGGCGTCCGCCAGTGATCCGGCGAAGGTGAAGGACGCGGGCGCCGCTTCGAAGTGGTGGAAGCCCTTGGCGCCGCACCTGGTGGCGTCGGAGACCCCGCCGCCGGGCAGCGCGACGTCCACGGTCGGCCGGGGCGATCCGGGCACCGGCCGCGGGCTGCGCATCGACCGGCCGTCCCGGTTCAGTAGGTCGCCCGGGTCCGTTCCGACCGTGACGGCCAGCAGCGCGGCGAAGGCGGTGGCCGTGATCAGCACGGTGCGCCGGCGTCCGGGCCGGGTCTACCGTGAGCGGGCCGCTCCGGAGGCCGCCTCGGGTGTCCAGCGACGGCCTCCCGGGTCCACCGGGGGCTGTCTTCGCCGACCACGGAACGCGGCCCCGCCGACGACTTCACGGCACACTGTCGCCGCGCCACCACCACTGTGCGCCTGCACCCTGACGGACGCCTCGACCTGTACCGCACCTACGCCCTGGAGAAGGCCGGGAGGCCAACGTCGCGCTGCGCCCGTGCTGGACGTGCCGGGGCTCGATCGGCGACCAGGCGGGCTCCCCACTGGAACTCGACGAGGAGGCCGGCCCGGACCGGTTGGAGTGCCCGGGGTGCGTGCAGGCCCACACGGAATGGACTTGGGCCCGCTGGTGCTGCCCGCGCCGGCCAGGCAGGGGCTGACCCGTCCCGGACCGGGCAGAACCTCAGAGCGGGGGACCGTCGTACCACGGGCCGTAGGCCAGGGCGGCAGGCATCTGGTGACGGTGCGGGCGCGTACCGTTGGATCCGGAATGTGCGGAGACCTGGGGAGGCGGACGATGCGCACGGTCGGGCGGGCGGCCTGGAACACGGCACTGGCCGCGCTGCTGGGGGGAGCCGTGTTCTTCACCATCCGCAAACTGGCGGACTTCGCCCACCGCAATCACCTTCAGGTGGGTGTCCCGGTGCTGGTGGTCCTCGTCCTGTGGACCGTCTTCCTCACCTGGTGGGTGCGGCGGGACGACCCGGCCGTGTGGATGGTGGCGGTCGCCACCCTCGCCACAGGCATGCTGTTCCTCCACATAGCCCTGCTGGACACCCGGTCGCTACGCGACCACGGCCTGGAACAGCACGCCCGAATAACCCGGGTGACCACGGAGTTCAACGCCGACGACACCTCCTACCAGCGTTACACCCTGGAGGCTCTGGACGGTCCGCCGATCAACGGGACGGCTGCCGGAGACCTCGGCGGGTCGAAGCAGGTCGGCGACACCGTCACCGTCACCACTGACCCGTCCGGCCATGTCGCCCCGCAACTTGGCAAGCTCCCGAGCGCTGCCAAGCAGCTGTGGATGGGCCGGATCGACACCGCCGTCGCCGTCCTGCTGGTTCCGGCGCTGATCGGCTGGGCGATGGAGCGCACCAAGAAGCGCCCTGCCCGTCCTCGCTGACGCACCGGCGCTCGTGGGCGCCTGAAGGGTGTCTTTACTGCCGTACGGTGGCTGAGCAGCAGCTTTGCGAGCGGTCGCGTCCCGGGCATGATCGCGGTCCGTGGGTCTGCGACTGCTGTACTTGATCTTCTGCCGGGTGTTGGACTGGCTGACACTACTGGGGCACTCGTCAGCTGCGAGAAGCGCCGAGATCCTCGTCCTGCGTCACGAGGTCGCCTTGCTCCGCCGCCGGATCGAGCGACCACGGATGTCGTGGGCCGACCGCGCGGTACTCTCCGCCCTCGCCCGGAAGCTACCGACCACGCTGCGCCGCCACCGGCTGGTCACCCCGGGCACGTTGCCGGCCTGGCATCGGCGCTTGGTCCGCTGGAAGTGGCGACAGCCGCCGGCCAGGCCCGGTTGCCGGTCGGCCACCGCTGCCCGAGGAGATCGTCGCACTCATCCGGCGCCTGGCCACGGACAATCCGGCCTGGGGCTACGTCAGAATCCAAGGCGGGCTTCGACGGCTCGGTCATCGGGTCGCCGCTGCCACCATCCGCCGGGTCCTTCGCCGCCTCGCACTGGCGCCCGCACCCCGGCGCGCCTCCCGGCGCGCCTCCCGGCAGAGTCGGCGGACCTTCCTGCATGCCCAAGCTCACACGCTTCTGGCCTGCGATTTCATGCACGTGGACACCGTGCTCCTCAAGCGCCTGTACGTCTTCTTCGTCATGGAGATCAAGACCAGGCGTGTCCATGTCCTCGGCGTCACAACGCACCTTACGGGGGAGTGGGTGGCCCAGCTCGCCCGGAACCTGCTGATGGTGGGCGACAGAGCAGACGACTTCCGGTTCCTCATCCGCGACCGCGACACCAAGTTCACCGCCGCCTTCGACGCCGTCCTCGCCGGCAACGGCACCGAGCACGACAACATGGACACCCGGATCTACGGCAAGACCTGTTTCACCTGGACGCTCGGACAGGGCATCGAGCACGGCTACCGCGCCGACCACCGCGTCCTCGTCCCGGTCGTCACCTCGGCCTGCTGACCCGGTTCGGCGACCGTGCCTGGCCGCGCGGGCCGATGGTCGCAGCCTCCCGCCGCTACTGAACCTGAAAGCGTGATGTCGGGGTCGTTGGCCTGACAGCTGCCGGGCGGGTCCGGTAGCTCTGACCGGAAAACCAGGGGGTTGGCCGGGCAGCACGAGGTAGCCCGTCGGCGGTCGGTGTCGGCGGGCTGTGGCCGGGTCGGTCAGATGGTCGCG